>JAVEVM010000048.1:0-10033 GCA_034005055.1 Desulforhabdus sp.
CCGAATCATGGCACACGCTTCATCAACCAGATCGATCGCTTTGTCAGGCAAAAAACGATCCGTGATGTAGCGATTCGAAAGAACGGCCGCAGTCACCAGCGCACTGTCTTGAATTTTGACGCCGTGGTGGACTTCGAAACGCTCTTTCAGGCCGCGCAAAATCGATACGGTGTCCTCCACGCTCGGCTGATCCACCAGTACCGGCTGGAAACGCCTCTCGAGCGCGGCATCCTTTTCGATGTATTTGCGATATTCATTCAGGGTGGTTGCACCGATACAATGCAGCTCGCCCCGGGCCAGCATCGGCTTCAGCATGTTGCCGGCATCGATCGCTCCCTCAGCTTTTCCGGCACCGACTATGGTGTGCAGCTCGTCAATAAAAAGGATGATTTGCCCTTCCGATTCTTTAATTTCTTTCAGTACCGCTTTGAGGCGCTCCTCGAATTCGCCGCGATATTTGGCCCCGGCCACCAGAGACCCCATATCGAGAGCAAACAAAGTCTTGCCTTTCAGGCCCTCGGGGACATCGCCGCGCACGATCCGGTGGGCCAAACCCTCTACAATGGCGGTTTTCCCCACTCCAGGATCGCCGATCAAAACCGGGTTGTTCTTGGTCTTCCGACTGAGGATGCGGATCACTCGACGAATCTCCGAATCACGACCGATCACCGGATCAAGCTTATTCGAGCGAGCTTCCTGCACCAGATCTCGGCCGTATTTTTGCAAGGCTTCATAGGTGGTCTCGGGCGAAGCACTCGTTACCCTCTGATGTCCCCGCACCGCCGTGAGCGTCTTGAGAATCAGATCGCGGCTGATGCCAAACTGCTGCAATACCCTGCCTGCCGGCGTGCTGCTCCCTTCATCGGTAAATGCAAGCAACAAGTGCTCGACCGAAACGTATTCGTCCTTCAATCGCACAGCTTCATCCTGCGCTTTGGTCAGCAACTGGTTGAGTCTTTGCGTGATGTACACCTTGCCGGGCTCAATGCCCGGACCGCTGACTCGCGGTTTCCTCTCCAGCTCTTCCTCCACACGGTTGCGCAGATCCTCCACCGGCACTTCCATCCTGTGCAGAAGCTTCGGGACCAGGCCGTCGGACTGTTCCAGTAATGCCATTAACAGATGCTCACCGTCGACTTCCAAGTGAGCGTAGCGAATGGCTTTAGTTTGCGCCTGTTGCAGCGCCTCCTGAGATTTAATGGTTAATTTATTCATATCCATAATTTAAGGAATATCCTCCTTCAACGATAGAATTGCATCTGTCATGAGAATATATGGTGCGTAAGAAAATGCACTGCTCGATTCATTGGGAGAACCGTCATTTCATCTCCGCCCTCAATTGCTCGATTCGCCTTTCCAGCTCTTCAACCCGTTTAAGTAGCTCCAGTACTAAACCTATTCCCGCATAATTGATCCCAAGACTATTGCGCAATCGAATGATTTTACGTACCAGGGGAATCACTTCGGAGCGAAATATGAATTCATCTTCCTCACGACCGATGGGATCGATGAGTCCAAGATAGATGAAGCGGTCGATAAGATCCGGGTGTACACCGCATCGAGACGCCACCTCAGACATACTCACATACGGAGAGAATCCCGCACTCCTCTTGAGACGGACCATGAGATATTGTCGTTGCTCAACCATGGGGGCGTGTCCTCCTCTGGCTAGTTCCTCGGATTGAATTGAGATACTTTTCCGAGCTCTTCGAACAATTCCTGTTCGCGCTGGGAAAGCCTGGTTGGAACCACAACCGTCACGACGGCATAGAGATTTCCGGCGCCCCCTTTGGCGCTGGGCATTCCCTTGCCGCGGAAGCGCAGCTTCTTGCCGTTCTGAGTGCCCGCAGGCACCTTCAAAGTGATAGGTCCAGATAGCGTGGAGATCTTCACTTCGGTGCCCAATACGGCTTCCCATGGCGTGATTGGAAGCTCCATATAAATGTCTTTGCCTTCCAGCCGATAGAGGGGATGTGGCTCTATTTCCACCTTCAAATACAGGTCCCCCCTTCGACCTCCTCCCGTTCCTTCTCCACCTTGACCGCTCAGACGAATCTTCTGGCCCGGTAGAATGCCGGGAGGTACCTTGACCTCATAACTCCGCTCTTGAACCGAAGCTCTCCCATCCGGAGTGAGGCTTTGCATCTGCAGGGTGATCGGCTTAGTCGCTCCATGGAAGGCATCTTCCAGTGATATCCTCACCGTGGCTTCCTGATCGATTCCATCCTGGCGCCATACGGGTCCTTGTTGAGGACCTCCGCGACGAGCCTGCCGAAAACCTCCGGCACCGCCGAACAGCGTCTCAAAAAAATCACTGAAGCCCCCGGCACCCGACCAATCGAATCCTGCCTGACCGGGTCCGGCACCTCCTCTTCCGAAGTCAAAGTGAACATCCCACCCCGGAGGAGGCCTGAAATCTTGGCCGTCTTTCCAATGGGCGCCCAATTGATCGTATTTTTGCCGTTTCTCCGGATCCTTGAGCACCTCGTAGGCTTCGCCCAACTGCTTGAATTTTTCTTCGGCATCTGAGGCTTTATTGACATCGGGGTGAAGCTTTCTGGCAAGCTTTCGATAAGCCCGCTGAATTTCTTCCTGGGTCGCAGTTCGCGGCACCCCTAGAATCTCGTAGTAATCTCTGAATTTAACCGCCATAACGCCCCGCTAAAATCCGTTCTGGTTAGAATTGCCATCAGCCTGAAAAAACACAGGGATCTCATTATCCTATGAGCCGCATCTCCGGGCAGCATCGGTTTAGCTATGCGACCAGATAAGCCAAAAGTCAAGGCTCCAGGTGGGGTGAGTCGAAGCGATCTTCCCCGCGGTGCGGAATCTAATGTACGTCCTCACGCAGGAGTAGCGCTCACTGCTCACCCGATTATCGCTCGGTGAACTCGGCATCGATGACGTCCTCTTCTTCTTTTGGCTTCTGTCGGCCGGTCTGGTACCCGCCGCCGGCCGCTCCTGCCTGCTGGTAGGCCGTAGTTGCAATCATTTGCGCCGCTTGCTGCAGGTCGCTGGCCAACTGCTGGTAGCGCTCCTTGCCGACATTGTCATCCTTCACAGCCTGCCGTGTATCGGCGATGAGCTGCTCACAGCGAGCCTTCTCGTGCACTGGAACTTTCTCGCCCAAATCTTTCAGGGTACGCTCCAACTGGTACGCCAGAGTGTCCGCCTGGTTTCTTGCCTCCACCGTCTCCCGTCGCTTCATATCTTCGGCCGAGTGCGACTGTGCATCCCGAACCATACGCTCCACTTCGTCCTTGGGCAGGTTGGTGGATTCCGAGATGGTGACTTTTTGTTCCTTGCCCGTTTCCTGGTCGCGTGCAGTAACGTTCAAGATGCCGTTGGCATCGATGTCGAAGGTGACCTTTATTTGAGGAATTCCACGAGGCGCAGGGCGGATGCCTTCCAGTCTAAAGCGCCCGAGCACCCGATTGTCGGAAGCCATCTCCCGCTCCCCCTGGAGCACCACGATGTCCACCGCCGTCTGATTATCTTCGGCCGTGGAGAAAACCTCTTCCCGGCGCGCCGGAATGGTCGTGTTACGTTCGATCAACTTGGTCATCACCCCACCCAGGGTTTCTACTCCAAGAGAAAGAGGCGTAACGTCCAACAGCACCACGTCTTCCACTTCGCCTTTAAGGATAGCCGCTTGCACAGCCGCCCCGACAGCCACTACCTCGTCGGGATTGACACTCATGTTCGGCTGTTTGCCTCCGGTGAGCTTCTTGACCAATTCCTGTACCGCGGGAATTCGGGTAGAGCCGCCCACCAAAATCACCTCATCGATATCTTTGGCAGTCAACCGGGCATCCGCTAAAGCCTGCTCGACCGGTTTCATGCAGCGCTGCACCAGATCGTGGGTCAGATCCTCGAATTTTGCCCGGCTCAACTTCATCACCAGGTGCTTCGGACCTGTAGCATCGGCTGTAATAAAGGGCAGATTGATCTGCGTTTCGGTGGTGCTTGAAAGCTCCACTTTGGCCTTTTCTGCTGCCTCATAAAGTCGCTGCAAGCCCTGCCGGTCCTGCCGGATGTCAATCCCCGAATCTTTCTTGAATTCATCGGCCAGCCAGTCGACAACCCGCTTGTCAAAGTCATCGCCGCCAAGGTGAGTGTCGCCTGAGGTGGAACGAACCTCACAAACGCCGTCTCCTACATCCAGAATGGAGACATCGAAGGTTCCTCCGCCCAAATCGAAAACCAGAATGGTTTCGTTCTTCTTTTTCTCCAAACCGTAAGCAAGAGCTGCCGCTGTCGGCTCGTTGATAATGCGCAGCACCTTGAGACCGGCTATTTCTCCGGCATCCTTGGTGGCTTGCCGTTGAGCATCGTTAAAATAGGCCGGCACCGTGATCACCGCCTCTCTAACCTTCTCGCCGAGGTACTTGGAAGCATCCTCCACCAGCTTGCGCAGCACCTGAGCGGACGCTTCCTCCGGAGCTATCTGCTTGCCCCGAATGTCAAACCGCACCGCATCGCTGGGGCCGCGCACTACCTTGTAGGAGACGATCTTGGATTCTTCATCCACTTCGCCCCACTTGCGGCCGACAAACCGTTTTGCAGAATAGACCGTGGCAGTCGGATTCAAGATAGCCTGCCTTCGAGCCACCTGCCCCACCAGCCGCTGTCCGTCTTCGGTATAAGCCACCACCGACGGCGTGGTGCGCGAACCTTCCGCGTTAGGAATGACGGTGGCAACGCCGTGTTCCCAAATAGCCACCACTGAATTGGTCGTTCCCAAGTCTATACCCACTGCTTTTGCCATATCAAAATTCCTCCTCTAAATGCCCATTGTCTATCGAGTATTTTTCGCGATCGATGAAAGCTGTTGCGAAATTGAAAATGCATCTTCAGGCCATACGGTTGATAATTTAATCACGATTGCTTCCATTTCCAGAGCATTTGGCACACTTTTTGTCCAGACATCAAAAAAGCATATCTGCATCTTTTTTTCCTTAGCTATCATGCCATTGAACGGAACATCCTCTTTTCTCAACACAAATTTAGTTTTGACACTTCCTCTATTTCCCCTATCATTAAGGATCATTGAAAGTACTTTGCAAAGTCCGTTTATTCTATCTTAAGTGTTTGTTTTGTATCAAAAAAGGATATAATCATTATGACTTACGACGGTCAATCCACTGCATCAGAGGCCAGCGATATTCATGGAGAAACAGTCATGTCGGCAAAACGATCCGGGGCTATAGCTACCAAACCACCCTTGCAGCTGAGCGAAAACGCACTGGTGGTGCTTGCCAAACGTTATCTCAGGAAAAACGAGCAGAGCGAGCCGATCGAGACTCCTGAAGAATTATTCTGGCGGGTTGCAAATGCGATCGCTAAAGCGGATGGCGATTATGAAGGAACCGATAAGGTGGAGGAGACCGCTTACAAATTTTACCGACTGATGGGATCACTGGATTTTATTCCAAACTCGCCTACTCTGATGAATGCCGGCAGACGGCTCGGTCAGCTCTCGGCGTGCTTTGTTCTACCGGTGGAGGATTCCATCGACAGCATTTTCGAAGCCATCAAGCATGCTGCCATGATTCACAAAAGCGGCGGCGGAACCGGTTTTTCCTTTTCCCGGATACGGCCGGAAAACGACAAGGTCCTCTCCACACAAGGCGTAGCAAGCGGCCCTGTTTCCTTTATGACCGTATTCGATACCGCCACCGAAACCATTAAGCAGGGCGGCACCAGGCGAGGCGCCAACATGGGGATCTTGCGCGTAGATCATCCCGATATCGAAAGGTTCATTACATGCAAGACCGACAACGACCGTCTGACCAACTTCAACATCTCCATAACCATAACTGACACGTTTATGGAAGCGGTGGAAAAGGACACCGACTATGATCTGATCAATCCACGCACCGGCGAAAGAGTGAATAGCCTTTCGGCCTGCAAAGTTTTCGATCAGATTGTTCAGTCCGCATGGAGGAACGGGGAACCGGGCGTAATTTTCATCGATAGTGTCAATCGCACCAATCCGACTCCCCAGGCGGGCCGGATCGAGAGCACCAACCCATGCGGCGAGCAGCCTTTGCTTCCTTACGAATCCTGCAATCTGGGCTCCATTAATCTCGCCCGCATGGTCAGGAACGGGGAGATCGACTTCAACCATCTGGCCGAAGTGATCCGGGATGCCACTCACTTTTTGGACAATGTGATCGAAGTCAACAAATACCCTCTCCCCAGGATCGAAGAAATGACCATGGCCAATCGCAAAATCGGGCTGGGTGTTATGGGATTTGCCGATATGCTGGTCGCCCTGGGGATTCCCTATAATTCGGACCGGGCCGTTGAAACTGCCGAACAGGTCATGCATTTCATTCAGAGCGAATCCAAGGCGGCTTCCGCCGCTCTTGCGGAAAAACGCGGCAATTTCCTCAACTACACCGATTCAGTATATGATCACCCCGACACTCCTTACATGCGCAACGCGACCACCACCACCATTGCCCCAACCGGAACCATCAGCATCATTGCCGGCTGCTCGAGCGGAATCGAGCCGATATTTGCCATTAGCTTTGTGCGCAAGGTGCTGGACGGTCAGGAATTGCTGGAGGTTCATCCCTTGTTCCAGCAGATAGCCAAAGAGCGTGGCTTTTATTCAGATGAGCTGATGAAGCGTATTGCCGAACGAGGCAGCATCAAGAATTTCATGGAAATCCCTGAAGATGTGCGGCGCGTATTTGTGGTGGCCCACGATGTCAGCCCCGAGTGGCACATCCGCATCCAGGCGGCTTTTCAAAAGCATACGGACAACGCTGTGAGCAAAACCATCAATTTCCCTTTCAAGGCGACACCCGAGGACGTCCGCAGCGCCTACCTCATGGCCTTTAAGCTGGGGTGCAAAGGCTTGACCATCTACCGCGACGGCAGCCGGGAAGTGCAGGTCCTCAATATTCAGCGCAAACCCCAATACCCCCAGGTGGAGCCTCGACCGCGACCGGATAAGACCATCGGGGTGACGGAGCGGATCAATACCGGCTGCGGCAAGCTTTACGTGACCATCAATACAGACGAATACGGGTTCTGTGAAGTCTTCGCACAAATGGGCAAGGCCGGCGGATGCGCCTATTCACAGATTGAAGCGACCAGCCGCCTGATCTCGCTGGCCCTTCGCTCCGGCGTAAAGGTTGAATCGGTCATCAAACAGCTCATGGGCATTCGCTGTCCCTCTCCGGTCTGGAAAAACGGAGAGCAGGTGGTTTCCTGCTCGGATGCCATTGCAAAAGTACTGAACCATCAGGCGGAGACCAATATCGCTTCGATCATGGACGAAATGGGCGCCTGCCCCGACTGCGGAGCTTCCGTGGAGCACGAAGGCGGTTGCATTGTCTGTCGCTCGTGCGGATTTTCGCGCTGCAGCTAAAGAATACTCCAATGCCCTGTCCGCAGAAATGGGATTTGTCCCCCAAGGAAGCCGTTGGTCTGCAGCGCGAACTGGCAGAGCGGGTCACTTTCCAGCCCGTTCCGACAGACTTCGAAGTCTTGGGAGTCTCCGACATTAGCTATATGAAGTCGGCGAATCGGCTGGTGGTTGTGGTTCTAACTTTCCACTGGCCGACCCTGGAGCGGCTCGAAACAGTCCATCTGGCTGCTCCCATCCGCTTTCCCTATGTTCCGGGCCTGCTCTCCTTCCGGGAAATCCCGCCGTTGTTAGACGCTTATGCTCAGCTGAAACGGCCCGCCGATGTGTTCCTATGTGACGGTCAAGGCATCGCCCACCCGAGAAGACTGGGACTGGCATCACACCTTGGCTTGTGCCTGGATATCCCGACGGTGGGATGTGCCAAAAGCCGATTGTGTGGAGAGCATGAGCCCCTCGACCTTCGCCGCGGCAACTATACGCCTCTTCGCCTCGACCGCGAAGTTGTGGGTTATGTGTATTGTTCGCGCACCGGAATCAAACCGATCTACATCTCCCCCGGACATCTGGCGGATCTTGAAAGCTCCAGAGAAATGGTGGAGGGCTGCCTGGGGCGCTATCGCATTCCCGAACCGCTGCGCCAGGCTCACAATACCGCCACCCTGCTGCGCAAAGAACTGTATCCGTAAGAGGTCACAAGTCCGTGGTCTACGACCTGCAGAAGCTCACTTGGCTTTTACAAAGCCCGATCGACGGTCAGGCTCTCAATAACAAGGACAAGCGAAGCCAATGAAGCAACTTTAGGAATCTAAATCATCTGAAACAGATGCTTCTTGGGCTCCTCTCCTCGGTCGGCGAGGCGGCCGCTAAAGACTTTTTCCACGCCCTCTTTCCAGTCGTCAAGAAATGTATCGAAAGATTCTTTGAATTCGGCGTCGATTTCCATCCGGTTGATGGTACAGTGAATCACCACTTTATGCGGCGCCGGCGGATAGCCTGTCGTAATGGTCCAAGAGAGGGCATTAGGACAGGCGGGCATGGTGAAGCGCACGCCGCCGTTGATAAGCTCCCGGCGGACTTCGAATTGCCCCCACAAACAATAGACTCTTCCTTCGTTTCCGGAGCATTCCAGAATAGATGGTATCGAATCGCACAAATCAGGCAGACTTTCTATGGTAACCTTTTGCTGCAGTTCCGCCTCACTGGTTTCAATCTCTACGACTCTGTAAAATTCCATAAATCCTATCCTTCACCATTCAAAATATATTTAACAAGCAGATTTTTCCAATTATCGGACTTGATCCTTCCCGCCCTGTCGCTTCCGTTCGCCTTGGCAAAAGCTTCGCGATCTAAAAATAATTTTAGACCCTTAGCAGTCAAGTCCGGAACGCCAAAAGTCGAAGGAATAAGATATGTTCAGGCTGGACGTGGGAATAATGATTATAATGAAGACGACACTTGACAGAGAAGCCCAGATCCTCTGCAGAGGGCATGCTGGAGCCCTCTCAGGGCAACCGCAAGTCAACTGGAAAGTACATCCATGAACAGCCGCAAAAGATTTCGGGAAACGATGCGCTACGGTTCACCAGATCGGGTCCCCTACTTCGAGGAAGGAATCCGTGAAGAAGTGCTGCGGGTGTGGCACCGACAGGGACTACAGCAAGGTGTTGAGCTCTCACAAATGTTTCCCGCAGATCGCTGGGAGGAGATGGAGCCGGACCTGGATCCCTATCCGCAACCGAAGAGATGGCCTACCTCCTTATCGGAACTGGAGCAACTGCGAAGGAGCCTGGATTCCTCCAGCCAGAGGCGTTTGCCGGATGACTGGCTTGAACATCTGCGCGCCGGCAAAGAGCGCGATTATGTGCTGATGCTGCGTGTTCATCGGGGGTTTTTCCTCAGCCTGGGTGTCTACGACTGGAGTAGATTCAAGGAAGTGATAATCCTGCTCATGAAAAATCCCGCCTTTATACGCGAAAGTATGTTCATCCAGGGGGAATTTGCGGCTCGAATGGCCGAGCGGCTTCTGCAGCAGGTCGACCTCGATGCCGCTATTTTTAGTGAGCCCATCGGGGGAAACGATCGGCCCCTGATATCGCCCCGCATGTACGAGGAATTTGTGCTCAAGAGCTATGAGCCCCTTCTCGAAGTGCTTCGCGGACATGGAGTTGAGACCATCATCTTTCGCACTTATGCCAACGCCAGAATACTGCTCCCGAGCATTTTAAAGTGGGGATTCAACTGCTTGTGGGCCTGTGAAGTGAATATCAAGGCAATGGACTACCGCGATTTGCGCCGGGAATTCGGACGGAGCTTGCGCTTGATCGGCGGCATTGATCTGGACGCTCTGCGCGACGGCAAAGAAGCCATTCGCCGGGAGATCGAAGAGAAAGTGCCGCCGCTGCTCGCCTCAGGCGGCTATGTGCCGCTTGCCGACGGTAGAGTGCGCGAGGACGTGACTTTCGAAAATTATGCCTACTACCGGCGACTGCTGGAAAGTATCATTCGTAGTTAGACAGATTCCAGATTCCAAATATTATGACATCCCCTACCATGGCTCGTGAGCTCAACGAAGCGGATTCCCAGAAAAACCCTAAAGTTTGGACCTCCAGGTGCCGATTAATGATTTGAACAGGACAAGGAGGAACGGCC
>JAVEVM010000049.1:0-10032 GCA_034005055.1 Desulforhabdus sp.
TGATCGTTCTCACATGGTCAGTTGATCTGGTTAAAGCGGAGGCGAAATCTCTTTTTATTGAATCCTGACTTTTTTCTGAAGATTTCCAGATGGAGTGAATGTTCATGAATGAAAAAAACACCCTACAACCAGTTACCGGTGCCGTTATGGTTGTTGGAGGCGGCATTGCAGGGATGCAAGCTTCTTTGGATCTGGCGGATTCCGGCTACTATGTTTACCTCGTGGAAAAGGAAGGCTCCATCGGCGGTGCGATGGCACAGCTGGATAAGACCTTTCCCACCAATGATTGCGCGATGTGAATTATCTCACCCAAACTGGTCGAGGTCGGCCGGCATTTAAATATCGAGCTTTTGACTCTTTCAGAGGTACAGGAAGTAACCGGAGAACCGGGCAACTTCGAGGTAAAGGTTTTACAGCAGCCCCGCTTTATTGACCTGGATAAATGCACGGGTTGCGGAGAATGCGCCCAAGTCTGTCCCGTCGTGCGCAAAAACGAGTACGACATGGCAATGAGTGAGCGTAAGGCCGCATTTCGCCGCTATGCTCAGGCAGTGCCAGGGGCGTTTACCATTGAGAAGCGAGGCACTTCCCCATGCAAAGTGGCGTGTCCCGCTCATATTTCGGTTCAGGGCTACGTTGCACTCGCCGCTGAGGGAAGGTACACGGATGCGCTCAAGCTGGTGAAGGAAGAGAATCCACTGCCGGCCATCTGCGGACGGGTGTGCCATCACCCTTGCGAGTCGGTCTGCAAGCGCGGCGAACTAGACCAGCCGGTTGCCATCGATTCCATCAAACGTTTTATCGCAGATCTCGATCTGCGCTCCGAAACCCGCTTCGTTCCCGAAACACGAGAAAAGCGTGAAGAGCGAATAGCCATCGTCGGCTCGGGTCCTGCCGGGCTTGCCTGCGCGTATTATCTCGCTATTGCGGGCTATCAGGTCACCATCTTCGAGAAGCTTCCCGTGCTTGGCGGTATGCTCACGGTGGGCATTCCCTCGTACCGGCTGCCGCGCGACATCATTCAAGCTGAAATTGAAGTCATTCGCGAAATGGGGGTGGAGTTTCGCTCGGGGGTTGAAATCGGCAAGGACGTCACCATCGCTCAACTTCGCGAGCAAGGTTATAAAGCCTTTTTCATAGCCATTGGTGCTCACGAATGTAAATTGCTCGGAATTGAAGGAGAAGATCTGGATGGAGTCTATCCCGGGGTCGGCTTCCTGAGAGATACGAATCTTGGCAAGAAAATCTACCTGGGCGACAGAGTGGCGGTAATCGGCGGTGGAAACGTAGCCATGGATGCCGTCAGGACCGCCCTTCGAAGCGGGTCCAAGAACCCTTTCATCATTTATCGGCGCAGTGTGGAAGAAATGCCGGCCAATGAAGAAGAAATCGAAGAGTGTCATGAGGAGGGCATTGACATCATGACGCTCACCAATCCGGTGCGCATTATCGGTGAAAACGGAAGGGTGAAGGCGGTTGAATGCGTTCGGATGCGGTTGGGTGAACCCGATGCAAGTTGTAGACGCCGCCCCGAGGTGATTCCGGGCTCTGAATTCGTTATGGACGTTGACGCCGTTATTCCGGCCATCGGGCAGGAATCGGATTGGGCCTGCCTTACACCTGAGTGCACCTGTCAGCTTTCCGACTGGGGAACTATGCGGGTGGATGAATTGACACTGCAGTCGAGCGATCCGGATATATTCGCCGGAGGAGATGCGGTAACCGGTCCCAAAACGGTAATTGAAGCCATAGCTGCCGGCAAGCAGGCGGCCGTATCGATCGAGCGGTTTCTGCAGGGCAAAGATTTGCGGGAAGGACGCGAGAAGGAATGGAAAGCGGTCGAAGAGGTCAAAACTGAAGGCTATGATCGAATTCCTCGCGAGCAGATGCCGCGCCTGCGTCCTGAAGCGCGGCTGAACAGCTTCGATGAAGTGCAGCTGGGCTTCACCGAAGAGCAGGTGCGAACGGAAGCCGAGCGGTGCCTCAGCTGCGGGATTTGCTCCGAGTGTTACCAGTGCGTGGAAGCGTGCCTGGCAAAAGCCGTGGACCATGAAGAGCAAGCCCGTGAGAGAACCATAAAAGTCGGAGCCATGGTGGTTGCCCCGGGCTTTCAGCCTTTCGATCCAACTGCTTTCGACACCTACTCCTATGCAAAACTGCCCAACGTGCTGACCTCAATGGAGCTCGAACGGTTGCTTTCGGCATCGGGTCCGACTCAAGGTCATCTGACCCGGCCTTCGGATCATAAGGAGCCGAAGCGAATTGCCTGGCTCCAGTGTGTGGGCTCAAGAGACATCAACCACTGCGATCACGCCTATTGCTCCGGTGTGTGCTGCATGTACGCCATCAAAGAAGCGGTGATTGCCAAGGAGCACGCGGGCGGCGAACTCGATACGGCGATCTTCTTCATGGACATGCGGACTCATGGCAAGGATTTTGAGAAATATTACAACCGGGCAAAGGACCAGCATGGCGTGCGCTTTCTGCGGTCCCGTGTGCACAGTATCGAACCGGTGCCCGGATCGGATGATCTGGAGATCAACTATGTAACCGAAGCCGGTCAACTCGAGACCGAAGTCTTTGATATGGTAGTGCTTTCAGTCGGCCTTGAGACGACCAAGTCAGCTGTCGATCTGGCCCGCCGCCTAAATCTCAAGTAAAACGATAATCAGTTCTGTGAAAGCTCTTCGTTTGCTCCCGTGGAGAGCAATCGCCCGGGTATTTTTGTGTGTGGCTCGTTTCAGGCACCCAAAGACATTCCGCAATCGGTGATGGAGGCGAGTGCGGCAGCTTCTGCGGCGGGCAGCTTCCTGTCCGCGGCCCGCGCGACTCTAACGCAGGAAAAGAAGACTCCCGACCAAACGAACGTGGTTGGTGAACGTCCGCGCATAGGTGTTTTCGTCTGTCACTGCGGCATAAACATCAGCGGAGTGGTCGATGTGCAGGCCGTTCGAGATTACGCTAAAACCCTGCCCTATGTGGAGTACGTTGCCGATAACCTGTATACCTGCTCCCAGGACACCCAGGTGGTGATGAAAGAGGCAATCAAGGAACGCGGCCTGAACCGCATTGTGGTAGCAGCCTGTACACCCCGCACACATGAGCCGCTGTTTCAGGAGACCATGGCGGATGCCGGTTTGAACAAGTACCTGTTTGAAATGGCTAACATCAGGAATCAGGACTCCTGGGTGCACAGCGCCAACCCGGTTCTCGCTACTGAAAAGGCCAAGGATCTGGTGCGTATGGCGGTTGCCAAGGTGGCTTTGTTGGAGCCCTTGCAGGAGCCGGAGCTCACTGTCACGCAAAAGGCTCTGGTGATCGGCGGCGGGGTTGCCGGCATGACGGTAGCCAAATCTATCGCCGATCAGGGCTATGCCGTTTGCCTAATCGAGCACTCCGACCGGCTTGGCGGGCAGGCGCTGCATCTGCACAAGACCTGGAAGGGTGAAGATATCCAACCATATGTGAGGCAACTGGTAGAGAGTGTTGAATCCCATCCCAATATCACCTGTTATCTTTCCAGTTCCCTAAAGAATGTGGAAGGATTTGTGGGCAATTTCAAAACGACCGTCGAAGGGAATGGCTCTACCCAGGTGCTTGAGCACGGTGCGGCAATCATTGCAACCGGCGGCCGGGAATGGCAGCCGGATGAATATCTGTATGGCGAGGATGCGCGTGTTTTGACTCATCAGCAGCTTGACGAGTGCCTCAGGAACGCCGATCCGAGCTTGAAGGATGCAAAGAGCGCCGTGTTTATCCAGTGCGTCGGTTCTCGCGAGCCTCACCGTCCGTACTGCAGTCGCGTCTGCTGTACGCATTCGGTTGAGAGTGCCCTGGAGATAAAACGAATTAACCCCGATTGCGATGTGTATGTGTTGTATCGGGATTTGCGAAGCTACGGAGAGCGGGAGGCACTTTACCTGCAAGCGAGAAAGGCCGGTGTCATTTTCATTCGCTTTGATCTGGCTCACAAACCTAAGGTCGAAGTAGAAAATGGAGCTCTCAAGGTCACCGTAATTGACCATGTGCTGCAGCGGCCGGTGAGCCTTTCGCCGGATCTTTTGACACTTGCAACGGCGATCCTGCCGAACGAGACTGAAGCGCTCGGACAGTTTTTCAAGGTTCCGGTCAACGACGAAGGGTTCTTCATTGAAGCCCATGCCAAGCTGCGGCCGGTGGATTTTGCCACCGACGGTGTGTTCCTGTGTGGACTGGCCCATTACCCGAAGCCGATCGATGAAAGCATCGCTCAGGCCCAGGCTGCGGCGGCCAGAGCCGCTACTCTTCTTGCCCGCCATACGGTGCAGTTCAGCGGCACGGTCGCTGTCACCAATCAGATGCTTTGCAGCAGTTGCGGCACTTGTGTGAGCATCTGCCCGTACTCTGCGCCCGGTTTCAATGACAAGGGCAAAGCGGATATCAATCCCGCCCTGTGCAAGGGCTGCGGACTTTGCGTCGCGTCTTGCCGCTCGGGAGCCATTCGTCTGAAGGGCTTTGACGATGCCCAAATCTTTGCCATGATCGACAGTATATAGGGAGAATAGACATATGACCGATTGGGAGCCTAAAATAGTCGCGTTTTTGTGCAACTGGTGCTCGTACGGTGGAGCGGATCTTGCCGGGGTATCCAGGTTGCAGTATCCTGCCAATATCAGGATCATCAGAGTCCCCTGCTCCGGGCGAGTCAATCCCAAGTTTATTCTTGCCGCTTTCCGCCAGGGTGCCGATGGTGTTTGGGTGTCCGGCTGCCATCCGGGCGATTGCCATTATATCGAAGGAAACCTTTATGCCAGACGCAAGTTCACTCTGTTGAACAACTTACTTGAGCATACCGGTATCGAACCGGGGCGCCTGCACTTCTCGTGGATATCTTCCGCGGAAGCGACCAAGTTTGCCGAGACTGCACGCAAAGTAGTTGATGCGGTGAAAGCGGCAGGGCCGGCTCAACATTTCATCAAGAAGCAAGCTGAGGTAGCATAGATGCGATCATATACGGAGAAGATTCGAGAAGCCGCGAAGCGCTTGTTGTCTGAAAATCGAGTGGATGCTGTGATTGGATTTCGCAGGGGAACGGTCGCCCTGATGAATGAACCTTGCTTGGTGAAAAATGCTGATCAAGTGGATCGGCTTTACTGGGATAGCAACTGTGGAGTCAATTTGGCCAACTATCTTCCCAAGAGGCCGGATAGAGTGGCCATTGTGGCCAAAGGATGTGATTCCAGGAACATCGTCGTTCATCTGCTTGAAAACCAGATCAAACGTGAACAACTCTATATTTTGGGGGCGCCCTGTCACGGCATGATCGATCGGCGTCGCATCCTCGCCGACTTGCATGGCAAAGAGCCCTTGGAGGTGGAGGAGACTGACGGAAGGGTGCGCTTGATCGGCCGGGATTTCGAAGAGAGCCTCGATCGGGAGGCCTACTTGCAGGAGAATTGCGCCATCTGCGTCCACCGCAACCCGGTCATCTACGATGAACTGGTGGGAGAACTGGTGGAAGAGCAGCAGAATGTGGACCGATATGAGGATGTGCGCCGGGTGGAGGCGATGATCCCCGAGGAGCGCTGGCTGCATTTCGAACAGTTGATCGCTCCCTGCATTCGCTGCTATGCGTGCCGCAACGCATGCCCACTGTGCTACTGCCCCACCTGTTTTGTGGATGAATCACGACCCCAGTGGGTGGGTAAGAGCATCGATCGAACGGATACCCGGACTTTTCACTTCCTGCGCGCCTATCATGTTGCCGGGCGGTGCACCGATTGCGGAGCGTGTGAAAGGGCTTGCCCGGTCGGAATCAAGGTGCGCCAGTTTACCAAGAAGATGGAAAAGGACATTAAAGAGCTGTACGGTTACGAAGTTGGCTTGAATACGGACGAGCGGCCTCCATTGGACACCTACCGGCCAGGCGACCCGGAACCCTCTTTTAAGTAGCTGATCTCCTTGCTCACGCTGTCTGCCCCGGACTCGGTTCCGGGGAAAGCTGAATCTGACCAGCGGTCACTGCTATAGAAGGAACAATCAATGTCGGAAATTTACATCACAAAAGGAAAACTGCCCGAAATAGTGGAACTGTTGACGGGCGGCAACCGCGTATTCGGGCCGGTCAGGAAGGGGCAGTATCATGAGTTTTCTTTACTCGAGCAAGTCGCTGACCTCGACTTGAACTGCCGCAACACCCGTCTTTCCCCAAAGGCGCTGTTTCATCCTCATTCCGAGCTCATGTTTCAGTTTACTTTGGAACAAGGGAATCCGCAGTCGGGCATACTGAAAGAGGTGCCCAAGGACTTTTCGCCGCGCATAGTACTTGGCATTCGTCCGTGTGATGCCTATGCCCTCAAACTGGATGACAAAAATTTCGTCAGCGACAAGTTTGAGGATCCCTGGTGGGTTAAGCGGAGGGAGAATACTACCCTGGTCGGCCTCGCCTGCAACGATCCCTGCGCAACCTGCTTTTGCACTTCAGTCGGCACGGGTCCGTTCGATACGACCGGCCTGGATGCCCTGCTGGTCGACTTGGGGGACGGCTATCTGTTGCAGGCTGTTACCGCAAAAGGGCAGGATTTGCTGGAAAATCTCCGTAGCGCAGAGCCGGTGCCGCAAGATGCCGCCGAACGGGTGGCCGCCTTGAAGAAAGCTGCCGAAGAGCGGTTGGGGGTGCAATTCAATTTGGAGCCCGTCAAGCAGAAGAGCATGATCGAACTGTTTGACGCACCGTTTTGGGATGAGGTACAGTTTTCCTGCATCAATTGCGGCACCTGTACTTTTCTATGCCCGACCTGCTGGTGCTTCGACATTCAGGATGAAGTCCACAAAGAGCAGGGAGAGCGCATCAGGATCTGGGATTCCTGCATGTTTCCTCTTTTTACCCTGCACGGCGCCGGACACAATCCGCGCAGCCAGAAGCTTCAGAGAGTCCGGCAGCGATTCATGCACAAGTTGAAGTACTATCCGGATAAATACACGGACGGGATTGCCTGTGTCGGGTGTGGACGGTGCGTACAACACTGCCCCGTCAATATTGACATTCGCCATGTTGCCCGCTTGATGTCGGAAAGCTGCAGCTGCCCCGCTTAAAGAGCATGGAGCATGGAGCATGGAGCATGGAGCAGAGAGCACGGAGCAAAACGGATACTCCAAGCTCCAAACGCTTTGCTCCAAGCTCTATGCTCCACGCTGATAAAGATGGAGGAATTTGAGGTGAACAACCCATACTTACCATATCCTGTTAGAATTGAGTCGGTTGTAACGGAAACAGAAGATCGCAATCTGAAGACGTTCAAACTGGTTTTCCTAAATCCTAAAGACGAAGCGAAATTCAAATATCTGCCGGGTCAGTTTGCCGAGCTTTCGGTCGCCGGATTGGGGGAAATTCCGATCGGCATAGCCACCTCGCCCAGTGAAAAGGGGTATATCATGTTCACGGTGAACAAAGTGGGCAAGGTAACCAATCATCTTCATAATATGCAACCGGGTGAAATCATGGGCGTGCGGGGGCCTCTGGGCAACTGGTATCCCTGGGACGTGCTGGAAGGCAAGAGCGTGGTCATTATCGGTGGCGGATTCGCCTTCACGACTCTACGATCTTCCATCGTCTACATGCTCCAGCCCGAGAACAGATCCAGATTCGGGGATATCACCGTAGTCTATGGTGCACGCAGCCCCGGACTGCTGTTGTACAAAGATGAACTGGCCGCGTGGGAGCGGCGTGACGACATCGCCATGCACATCACCGTCGATGGCACCAACGATCCCGATTGGAAATACAACATCGGGTTTGTCCCGGCCATAACGAAGGAAAAAGCTCCCAGTTCCGACAACGCTTATGCTATTGTGTGCGGTCCGCCGATAATGATTAAGTTCACACTGCCGGTGCTGACCGAGCTCGGATTTCCGCCGGAGCGGATCATTACCAGTTTGGAAATGCGGATGAAATGCGGAATTGGAATTTGCGGCCGGTGCAATATCGGGACCGAATACGTCTGCAAAGATGGTCCGGTTTTTACTCTGCAGCAACTCTCCGCGCTGCCCAACGAGTACTAGAGAGTGGGCGTGCGGACACTTTCGGATGGTTTGTTACTTTGAGAAAAAAAGCTTTAAATCGAAAATCTTGTGTGTTATACGAATATCGCTGCTTAAAATCATGAAACGTTAGGGGAGAGAATTATGGAGCCATTGTTATTGACTAAGCGTGAAAAACGCAAACTGGCAAGCCAGTACGCCGATCTGTGCCTGACGTGCGGCACTTGCGCCGGCGGCTGCCCGGTCACCGGGGTAGATGGGCTGGATGTCCGGAAGTGCGTACGCTTGGCCTTGCTGGGACTGGATCAGGAAATCATCGATTCCAAGTTTCCGTGGGTCTGTACGCTGTGTGGGCGATGTGAGCACGCTTGCCCCATGAACATCGATCTATTGGCATTGCTTAGATCTGCCCGCGGCAAAAGACAAAGAGACAAGGTGCCCGGGGTACTCCACAAAGGTGTGGAGCAGTGCCTGAAGAGCGGTAACAATGTGGGCATTCCCAAAGAAGACTTCTTGTTTCTGCTTGAAGACTTGGGTGCGGAACTGGCGGAAGAGCTTCCCGGCTTTGAAGTTCCTGTCGACAAGAAGGGCGCCAAGTATCTTTTCACTATTAATTCGAAGGAACCTTTCGGCGAGCCCGAAGATATGATGTTCTGGTGGCGCATTTTGTATGCCGCCAACGAATCCTGGACAACCACTTCTGAGAATTGGGAAGGTGTCAACTGGGGACTCTTCACCGGCGATGACGAATCGATGAAAGAGATTGTCGGTCGTATCGTTAAGAATTACAAAGAGCTGGGGTGTGAATACCTCGTCTTGCCCGAATGAGGGCACGCTTACTATGCGACCAGGCTTGGTCTGCAAAAATGGTATGCAAATGAAGGCGTAAAGTTTCTCAGCGTACACGATCTTCTCAAGCAATACATCGAAGAAGGCCGCATCAAGATAGACAAATCGATCCATCATGAACTGACCACTTATCACGATCCGTGCAACTATGCCCGTAAGAGCGAACGAGCTTTCGGTCATGGTTACTACGAGGAACCCAGGTGGGTCACCCAGCAGTGTTGTGAAAATTTCGTGGATATGTATCCCAATCGGGCCAATAATTTCTGTTGCGGTGCTGGTGGCGGCGCATGGGCTTCACCCTATGTTGAAGAGAGAATCTTCTACGGTCGAACCAAGGCAAAACAGATCAAGGATACGGGCGCCAAGTTGTTGATTGCTCCCTGCCATAACTGCCGCGATCAGATCATGAAAAGCCTTCGCAAAGAATACGACATGATGGATGTGGAAATTAAATATCTTTGGGAATTGGTTGCGGATTCTCTGATCATTGAACCTCGCGAAGAAGAATCGGAATAATTTTACCGGTACTCCATTGCCAGCCCCAAAACCACGCTTCTGCGTGGCTTATGGGGCTTTTTTGTTTGCTGACAGCGGTACATAGCCATGAGCGCAAAACAATACTCCAAGAAAAATAAGAGAACGGAAATCAGTCTGAGCTCTCAGGAGAACCATGAGCTGCAGATGATTCTGGATCGGCTGGCGGTGCAGGATCCTCATGGGGAAAGCCTGCAGAGCTATCTGCAATCGCTTGCCAGGACGTTGTTGGGCCGCACTGGGCTGGTGACGGCACTGCTGGACAAATTGAGCAGAGATCCAACCCCGGTAGGGTTTCTGGTTTTTTCGACCTTTCAGGACATGGTCAAGGACAAGGAGTTCAAGCGGACCATCAAACAGGCCGCCTATCGCTTCAGTCAAAAAGGATATACAAAGGAGCGAGGAAGTTCTCCCGAATCTGTGGTCTTGATTCCCAAAGAGAGCAGGCAGGTTATCACCCATATGGTTCCCGCCCCGGATGTGGACTGGTTTGTCGCCGGCTTCTTTTCAGGTGAGGCAGGCAGCGAGTCAGTAGCATTATCCGCCTATTCCGAAAATCGCTTCCGCGAATTGAGCATAAGGGTGGTTGAGAGCTCCCCGAAGCTTTACCGAGAGTTCATTCAGAAAATT
>JAVEVM010000050.1:0-9996 GCA_034005055.1 Desulforhabdus sp.
CCCGGGGCGTACGTATTCACGCAGAAATATCAGCCTGTTGTCGGCGGTCCACCGCCAGACTTAGCGCGCTTCTTTGAAGGGGACGCGGACCAACTGATTGACAAGCTGATCAAGATTGAATTCACTCAGAACATGAAAAGCATGGAGACCTATTATCGTTGGGTCAGCCGAAGTTATGCGGAAGCCTTCGGCAAGTTACACATGCCGCTGGTCGATACGATCTTTCGCTACAACAGGAGGCACATGAAAGGGCGCTACATAGCCACGCTGGCAGGATTAGAAGGATGACGCAGAGACCTGATCGACGCATGCCACTCACCTGCTCCAGCAAGGAAATCGATCAACTGAAAGAGATGGCACGCAGCACCACAGCCGGAATTTGGCGCATCAAGCGGGCCAAAGCGCTGCTCGGCGTGCTTGAAGGAATAAGCGCCGAACGACTGATGTACCATGTTCGCGTGCCGGTAACCTCGATTGTCAAGTGCATCCGAGCCTTTACCCGGAACAGAATGGCATATTTCGACCAGCCGGACCGTCCGCCGACAGCGCGAGAAGCCGCCGTCGAGACAATGCTGGCATTTCTTGACAATCCGCCGCCGTTTTCATCAGATCGCTGGGATACCCTTTCTCTGCGCTACATCGGCACTCAATTCACCGCAAGGCATATCCGCATGATACGCGATATGATTGCCGCAGAGCCTGATGCAAGCCGAGCCTCGATCGCCAAGCAAATGTGCACTCGATTAAGACTTTACGGGGCCAACGGCAAGCCTCGCCTGGCCACGGCAAAAGATATTCTCAGGCGCATGGCAATGGATAACATCATCTTCCTGTCGCCAAAAGGTTCTGCCACTTACTCAAGAACCAAGACTCCAGCGAAACTCATTGTGCCCCCGCCGGGAATCCCCAAAATAGCGTCCCACGAGATCATCTCATTGATCTTTGTGCTCGTGGAAAAACCCGAACATTCTGTTATCTGGAGTGCAATGATTCACCACTACCACTATATTCCGGGTCATCGCCTGTTCGGCCCACAACTGCGTTACCTGGCTTATGCCGAGCACAGCCAATCGGCCGGGACGCGCGCTTTTAAAGGCAGTCCTCTGGCGGCTCTCAGCTTTTCGTCATGTGCCTGGCGGGTTTCCTGCCGTGACAGCTACATCGGTTGGAATGATGAGCAGCGCGTAGCAAACCTGCCTTTAGTGATAAACAATTCCCGTTTTCTGATTCTACCTTGGATCAAGATCCCTAACCTGGCTTCGCGCATCCTTGGCGCCATCGCCCGGCAGGCCCCGCAGGACTGGGAAGCCCGGTACGGCCGCAAACCGATGCTTTTGGAGACTTTTGTCGAGCAGGACAGATTTCGAGGAACCTGTTACAAGGCGGCTAATTGGATAGAAATCGGAGCTACTGTCGGCTACAGTCTGCACGGTAATGCAGAAAGAAGGCGGCAAGCCACTAAAGCAGTCTTTTTACAGCCCCTTCACAAACGCTTTCGGGAAGTCCTTTGTCAGTCCCCGTCAAAGTGCTGATCAAAGTATTTACGGGCTGCACACGGCGCAGGGCTTGTATACCTGTTTGATGTTGATGGCCGCTTCACGCTCGGAGAAGCGAGCTGTCTCAATCCTTACAGTCGTAATGCCGGCAGCCGAAGCGATGAAGCACTCCAGTACAACTGTTACCATGATAGTCGGTAACGAGGCCGACCAATAAATCCGTCACGCCGGGCGGCTTATCCGATCTTTTGTGCCGGCGATATTCCCAGGGCGGTATGGGTTTATTCTTCTTCCACAGCCCTTTTCTTTTGTCTTTTGCCTGCTGCTGCAGCATCCTCCAGCGATCGCAGAAGCTTTCTTTACAGTAAATCTCATAAGTCCAGGCAAAACCGGCTTTTATCAGTTCTTCATTGACACACCTGCCGTTTACATAAGCCAATCCCACCTCGCGCCCGTAGCGATCCCGCTCCAAAATCTTAAATTCCATTTTTTTCCAAAGCAGCATGCCGGCAGCAAAAGACTTCGCGAGCCTGCCATAGGACTGCTCCAGCTCCGGCGCATCAATACCATAGAGTCTGAATTCCACTTTCTCCCAGCCTCTAAGGGCAAATCCGGAATCCCCATCAGCCAGCTCGACGACTGTTCCCCGCCAGGCCAATGCATTTGAATGAAACAGCAGGAACAAAGACAGAGGCAGGCAGAAAGCCCAGGTCTTCAGCCGGGCACTCTTCATAGCTCGCATCCTGGTTCCATTTTGCTTATGCTGCACATTCTTCGGATACGCCTCAGCACCCGGGTGGCGGGACGGGGCTGAAAATGGCACTCATGGTGGCGGCATCAACGTTGCCTCCACTAAGGATCACTCCTACGCGCCCCGCACCGACTCCCCTACCGCCAAGCAGTGCAGCCAGTCCAAGCGCCCCCGACGGCTCTACAACCAGCTTCATCCTGAAAAAGAAAAATTTTACCGCTTCTATTATTTCTGCTTCCGTTACCGTTTTCATGTCGTCGACGTACTCCAGAATCAGCGGGAAGGTGATCTCGCCCAAACTGGAAGTGCGGACCCCGTCGGCGATGGTAGGCGGATTCTTCACGCTGTGAAGCCGTCCTGTCTTAAAGGACCTTGTCGCATCATCGGCAAGCTCCGGTTCAACACCGATTACCAGGCACAAAGGATCGAAGTGTTTGGCAGCTATAGCCGAGCCGCTCAAGAGCCCTCCGCCGCCGCAAGGAGCCAGCAGCATGTCCAGGTGTCCGAGCTGCTCGAACATTTCCAGGGCCGCCGTACCTTGTCCCACTATCACATCCAGATGATCGAACGGCGGTACCATGGTATATCCGCGCTCTGCCGCGAGCGATTGAGCCACATGCTCGCGGCTTTCCGTTTCCGGATCATACTCGACGACGGTCGCACCATATTCGAGGGTTGCTGCCAGCTTGTTCTTCGGTGCATCGGCAGGCATGACAATGGTCGTTCGCACCTGTAACATCTTGCCGACCAAAGCAACCGCCTGGGCATGGTTTCCCGAAGAGTAGGCAATAATGCCGCGGGACCTCTCCGCTTCGCCGAGTTTGGAGATGGCGTTGAATGCTCCGCGAAATTTGAATGCACCGATTTTTTGAAAGTTCTCACACTTGAAATAGACTTCTGCTTTCAACAGCTGATTCAGGGTTTGCGAAGACATGATAGGAGTTGCATTGGCAAATCCTTGAAGCCTTCCCCGGGCTGCCCGGATCATATCAAACATTCAGTTGGCTCCATCTGTTGTCGGTTCTGAGCACATCACCCGAAAGCGAATTAGGACCTGTCACAGTCGGTCTGAAAGACCTGTCCAAGTCCGGCGATGCCAAACGATCCGTTACTTATATCCGCACTCCTTTCCGGGCACAACCGACTTTTCTCGCCCGGCAGCCGCCATAGATCCCGGTGGACTACGTAGCAGAGAGGGTGTAGCGACTAATCAGATCGTCCAGCAGCACGGGCGGCCTTTTCCTCAGCTTTAGCGTTGAATTTTGCCGCATCGATGATAAACCTCTCGTGCAACCCTTCCGATATCCTATCCACTCCGTCATCTGCAATCAGCGAGAAAGTGAGCTTGCGCCCTTCGACCTTCTCAAGGGTTCCCCTGACGGTGATGGTTAATCCGGGCGGTGTGGCCGCCGTGTGGCTGAATTTTACATTAATTCCCACGGATTGTTGGCGAGGCCAGTCGATGTGCTCATTTATCATCTTGATGCACGCCCACTCAAAAAGCCCCACCATGAAGCCGGTAGCAAACACTCGGGGCATGACTTGAAATTCCGGAGACTCGGGATAAAGATAGGGCACCGTTTTGTCTTCCGGTACGGTGAAACTGAAGTCAAACGTAAGACCCGGCCGTAGCGTCTCATTCATCACGCTCCTCCTTTTCTTGAGCGGCCCTCACGCCATGCGAAGGCTAAATTTAGAATCTTGTGCATACAGGCCTCAAATGGTGCGCTTTACTGCCCGGCATGGAACTGCTGAAGATACTCCTCTATTCTTGTTCTTGCAGCCTCGTCGAGGGCACGGCAATCTTGCGGCTCAGCAGCACGCTCGCTGACTTTAACGGCATATACCATGCAAGTAGGATGGTCGCATGCCCCACAATTGGATTTGGGCAGCAGCTTCAATATCTCGATAACACGAGGCTTTGCTGTTGCTGCAAAACTTGGCTTGATCTCTTGGCGGCGGCGCCAGGTTTCATTCACCTGCCCTTTCAACCACTCGAGAACCTCATCTGCTTCAGCTTCGTCTTTGAGGATATTGATGGCGATCTCTTTTGGATAAAGGGTTACCAGTTTTCCCGGGAGCTTTAAAGTGAGTGAAGGGGGATCGAGGAAAAATTGATGTCCAACAAGAACCGTGTTCAAGTAGGGGAACACCTCACTGATATCGCTTTCCAGATGAGCGACGCACCGAAGGTGTTCGGCTTGCGGATTCGGCGGCCGGCAAAACTCTTTGCGTATTTGATCGATCAGCACGGCATGCTCCTTTTATGCGAGGGCCCTGAAAAATGTTTTTTTGTTTTCCATGACTTTGAGAGTCTGCTATAAGGTATTGAAATGTCAAATTAATCATTCTAATGAAGAACATTAGCCGAGTTTATGGCATATGGAATGGCAGCACATAATAGGCTTTTATCAGGTAGCCAAACTTAGAAGCTTCACGAAGGCGGCAGAGGTTACGCTGCGAACCCAATCCGCCCTCAGTCAGCAAATCAAGTCGCTGGAGGATCAGTTAGGGTGCCAACTTTTCGAGAGGATAGGAAGGCGAAAGATAAAGCTCACATCTGCCGGCGAGCGGTTCCTCAAATTTGCCGAATCGGTACTGGAAGGATATGACAACCTCAAAGAGGATCTGGCCGAACTGCAGGTTGCGCCGAAAGGGCCGTTGAAAATAGCCGCTCCGTTCACGACCTTCTACCACTTGTTGCCGGCTAAGCTCAAAAAATATATGGAGCTTTTCCCTCAGGTCGAACTGACTCTCCTGGACCGCCCCCAGAAAAAGGTGGTAGGGCTGGTAAAAGAAGGAGAAGCGGACTTCGGTTTAGCGCTGGAATCGATTGCGCCAAAAGAGCTTGCTACTATCCGTTGGCGGAAAGTGGATACAGTTCTACTGGTTCCACCAGGCCATCCCTTGACGCATTCGAAGCGTATAGCTTTGGAGCAGATTGCGAAATACCCGCTCATTTTGCCGCCAAAAAACATCAAGTATAGCGGCCGTACTCTTCTAGAGAAGCGTCTTCGCGAGCTTGGCGCCGGCTTTAGGGTCGCCATGGAATCATCAAACGTGGAGCTGAGCGCTTCTTATGTTGAGATGGGACTGGGGATCTCTTTTGCGAGTATCGTGAAGGAGCTGCCAGGTCTGACCGAACGAAAGCTCCATTTCATTGATCTGGGTCATCATTTCCCGCCTGACCATATTGCAGTGATGATGAGGAAAGATCAGGTTCTTCCGCCGTACAAGAAGGCCCTGCTGAATGTCCTTTTTGAATGAGCCACGGACATCCTTCCATGTCCTTCGGGTGCTTTGAAGCGGATCGGCTACAAGATGACGTAGCGTTTAATGTGATGCACGACCTCGTCCGGGTCGTCCAGAACGGTGAAAAGGTCCAGATCCTCGGGCGAGATGAAATTTCGGGCAACCAGAGTGGCGCTGACCCACTCAATTATTCCCTTCCAGTAGTCCGAACCGACCAGAATGACAGGAAAAGGCTTAATCCTTTTGGTTTGAATCAGGGTCATTGCTTCAAAGATCTCATCGAGAGTGCCAAATCCGCCGGGCATACCGATATAGGCCTGAGCATATTTGACGAACATCACCTTGCGAACGAAGAAATATTTAAAATCTACAACAACGTTTGCGAACTGGTTGTGGGCCTGTTCCAGAGGCAGCTCGATGTTGAGGCCTATCGATTTGGCCCCTCCTTGACGCGCACCCTTATTGCCCGCCTCCATGATGCCGGGGCCGCCACCGGTGATGATATTGAAGCCGTTTTGAGCCAGCTTTGTTGCGATGATCACTGCTTTTTCATAGTGTTCGTCGCCGGGGCGCACGCGAGCCGAACCGAAAATGGAGACAGCAGGATGTATATCGCTCAATGTGTCAAACCCATCGACGAGCTCTCCAAGTATCTTGAAGAGCCGCCACGAATCCCGTATCGTTATTGCGTCAATGACGTACTGTTTCTCAGCCAATCTCACAATCCTTCCCGTTCGTGATACGTGCCGCCAGTCGGCGCGTGGCACAAATCCCCTGTTCGACCCGGCATTGATAAACCGCGTCTATATTAGGGAGATCAAATTTTGAAATCAAGGAGATAGTCGATTCCTTGAAATCGATGATACTTATAGGCGACCGCTTGTTTGATACTGTTGCAGAAATTACATTTGACATGAAATGAATTAGACAAGCAGTTGAACCACTTTTGAAAATAGGCTATGTAGCGATTGCCTGATTGTTATCAAGAAATCAAACACCGCCCTTATGCCAGCGCAGTGAAAATGGGGTTCAGTCAAGCAGCGAATGAGAACGGAGGCCGACGAACAATGGAAATGAAGGATTTTGTCAGAGCGTCATTAAGAAAGGTTTCTAGGAAAGTAAGCGACGGCTCTTTGGATGTACATGAGGAGGGCTATGACGATCCAGAGGAGATGTTGCTGGATTGGATTTGGATCGAGCTTAAGGAGGAGTCGCCGGACAAAGAGGAGGTCCTCAATATGGACCTGGATGATCTCTATGAGGTCATCGAGAGCTCGGCGGATATGTACGAAGATTACCAAATTCTACTGGAATCGATTCGTCACGATGGCAACGGGTGAAAATAAGCTCTTTTTCTCCGCACCAGCGTCCTTGTCCGGGCGCTTTTTTTTGTTTTGAGAAAAGCAATCCATGCAGCCTCTATACTTAAAGCCGGGCGAAGAAAAACGTATCCTTAAAGGGCACCGCTGGGTATTCAGCAATGAAATTGCCAGTTCCCTCTCCGAGTATGAAGCGGGAAGCTGGGTGCAGGTTTATTCGGCGAAAAAAACCTTGCTTGGATCGGGTTACATTAACCCAAGCTCTCTCATCTCTGTGCGACTGGTATGCCAACCCGGGCAAACGCCGGGCAAGGATCTTTTTCTCACACTGCTGCGCGACGCCAAGCGTCGCCGCCGTCAGCTCTATTCGGATTCGGTCTGTTATCGGGCAGTTTACGGAGAGTCTGACGGCCTTCCGGGCCTTGTGGTGGATCGCTATGGCGAGCTATTGGTCTACCAGATCACCACGTTGGGAATGGCGAAAATGGAGACCCTGATACAGGAACTGCTCGTGGACATTTTTCGTCCGCAGGCCATGGTCTTTCGCAATGACACGCAGGCCAGAGTGTTGGAAGGGCTCTCTTTGGTCAAAGGGGTGGCTTACGGCTCGCTATCCGGGGAGCACTGGGCCTCGATCGACGGCATTGAAATGCAGATAGACCCTTTGGCGGGACAGAAAACCGGCTTCTATTTAGACCAAAGAGACAATCGAACAGCCTTGCTCCCCTGGGTCAAGGGAAAGAAGCTGCTCGACCTGTTCTGTTATAATGGCGCGTGGAGCCTGGCAGCCGCCAAAGCGGGCGCAGTTGAGGTGGTAGGAGTTGACCAGTCGGCGCAAGCCATCGCTCAAGCCCGAAATAACGCCGCCAGGAACGGCCTCGACGCATGCTGCAGTTTCATTGAGCAAGATGTATTCCACTTTCTCAAAGGCTTGTCAAAGGGAGCATTTGACCTCATCGTCCTGGATCCCCCGGCTTTTGCAAAGACAAAAAAATCTCTGCCCGCAGCACGGAAGGGATACACCGACCTCAATCGACGGGCTTTGCTGGCCTTGAAACGCGAAGACCTTCTGATAAGTTGTTCGTGCTCATATCATCTGAGTGATGAGATTTTTCGAGACGTCCTGTTGTCGGCTGCACAGGCGAGCAATCGACAGCTCAGGCTGATTGAAGCGCGAGGTCAGGCCAAAGACCATCCCGTCCTTTTGGCAATGCCGGAAACGAGCTATTTGAAGTGTCTGTTTCTGGAAGTGATGTAAGTGGGGCGCGAAATGTCATGATTCGTTACGGCGCCCCATTCATTTTCACCCGTGTTTATTCGTGTCCCGCACCTCAAAGCTTGGGCGTCCAGCTTTCCTCGTCCGTGAATTCTGAAATGGCCGTCCGCCCGCGAACACTCTCCAGCTTGTTCAGGCCATCGATCAGAGCGCGTGCGCTGGCAAGCACAATGTCCGTTCCGACCGCTCGCCCATTGACCAGGTGATCGTTTTCCTCCAGCCTCAGAGTCACTTCTCCCTGGGCATCAGTTCCCGGAGTAACGGCGCTCACTTCATAGCGTACCAGGCGCGGCGAGCGCTTAACCATCTTGCATATTGTTTTGAAGGCGGCATCGACGGGACCGTGTCCAAACCCGGCGTCCTGTACGATCTGTCCATCGACCTCCAGTTGCACCGTGGCGTTGGGCACCGATATGGAGCCGGCGGTTACATTCAGGTAGTGCAGCTTGTAGCGCAATTTCTCCATCGCTACTTTAGCACCGATCAATGATTCCAAGTCGGCGTCAAATACCAGCTCTTTCTTATTGGCCAAATCCTGGAAGTCCTCGTAACATTTTTGCAGACTTTCTTTGCTGAGCTCGAAGCCGAGCTCGGAAACTCTGCTCTGGAATTGTTCGAGACTGGTGTGCACGGTCAGGGAATCGCCGGAAAGGCATATGCCGAAATTTTCCGGAGCCATGATCTCGTATGGAGGTTTTTCTTCACTATCGGCCAACTGCGGAACGACTGTCTCACAGACAAAAGCGTGGGAACCGACTATCGGCTTGTGCGGCTGCAGAGCAACACCTGTAAGACGGCTTACCAGGCGACTGCTCGCATATATCTGGTCCAGCTGGATCTGGGTCGTCCAGCCGTAATCTGCCGCATGTGTATTTATGGCGGCTACGACTTCTTCCAGAGCCGTGTTGCCCGCTCGCTCTCCAATTCCATTTACGGTACAGTGCATTTGCTTTGCACCTGCTATCAACGCCGCTAGAGAATTGGCAACAGCCAGACCGAGATCGTTATGGCAATGCACGCTGAAGCTTACTTTGTCAAACTCCGCAATTTCATTCTTCAATCGGTCGAAAAGATGGCTTACATCCCGGGGGGTCGTGTAGCCCACGGTGTCAGCAAGATTCAGCGTGGTCGCTCCTGCCCGGATGGCGGCCCGGATCAACTGGATGACCTCTTCGGGCTTGGCGCGGAACGCGTCCACCAATGAAAACTCAACATCCGGGGCTATCCCTTTGGCCGTCTTAATGGCTGCGACTGCCAGTTCAAGCGCCTGTGCGGCATCCTTTTTCAAAAAATGCTGCCGATACTCTTGAGAAACCGGCACAAAGGTATGGATACGCTTGCGATCGGCATCCTTAAGCGCGGTAGAAGCAATTTCAAAATCCCGCGCATTGGTAGCGCGGGCAAGAACCGCCATAATCGGTCCACGCACCTCTTTTGCAATACGCTGCACCGCCTCATACTCTTCTTCTGAGGCTGCAGGGAAACCCAGTTCCAGTACGTCTACTCGCAAACGGGCAAGCTGCTTGGCAATCCTCAGTTTTTCTTCTATGGTGAGGATCGTTCCCGGTGATTTAATGCCGTCGCGAAGCGTGGTGTCAAACACCTGAATATTGCCCATAGTATCCTCCTTGCCTCAACCTGAACAATGAGCACTTGTTAGTGGATATCGCAGACCCAGTGGATTGATCAACAACCGCCAGAAGGTTATTTGGCCCTTTGCCGCACCGCGATACTTGCAAGAGCAAAGGGTCTTGTCAACTTTTTTTACCAGCGTCTCCATTTTTTGATTTTTCTATTGCATTTAAATTTAGTTCATATATATTATCACTGCTTCGGCTGCCTCCAAATATGGCAATTTTGGGCGAAGATCTGGTTCTTCCCCCCATGAATCGGAGGTTTTTT
>JAVEVM010000051.1:0-9892 GCA_034005055.1 Desulforhabdus sp.
GCCACCTATCAACTCGTTCAGCAAAAACTGGTCAGAATGCTCACTGAAATCACCAAAGCCCAATTGCTCTGCGTCCGACTGGGCCAGTTGAAGGACCAGGGGCTCGCCAAGCACACTCACATTTCACTTGCCAAAATGAACAATGCCTCTGAGGCCCTAAAAATTGCCAGAAGCGCCCGGGACATACTGGGAGCAAACGGGATAACCCTGGGCCACCACGTCATTCGCCACCTGCTCAACCTGGAAACGGTCAACACCTACGAAGGAACACACGATATTCACACCCTGGTATTGGGACGCGATATCTCGGGGCTGGATGCTTTTTCGTGTGCACTGTAACGACATCTGACACATGCCTTGCGGGATTTTCCTCCCGCCAGCCGGGAAAGCATCGCCATGATAGTATGGACTATTTCTTTGATCCTCGCTGTTACAATATTCCTGCTGGTAACCGAAAGGATTCCCATAGATGTGACGGCCGTCGGATTATTAGTCGTTCTGATGGCAAGCGGGATACTAAGCCCTGCGGAAGCGCTCAGAGGATTTTCCAACCCGGCGGTAATAACGGTCGGCTCCATGTTTATGCTCAGCAGAGGCTTGATGCGCACGGGAGCTCTGGCTTTCGTGAGCGAAAAAATGATCGAATATTCTCAAGGCAATGATAAACGGATACTCCTTTTGGCCATGCTCGGGACAGCCATCCCCTCAGCTTTTCTCAACAACACTCCGGTTGTGGTACTGTTCGTTTCCATTATCATGAGCGTATGCTGCGAATACGGGCTGAGTCCGTCCAAGTACCTTATTCCCGTCTCTTTCAGTTCCATCATTGCAGGCACTTCCACGTTGATCGGAACCTCCACCAACATCATTGTGAGCGACCTGAGCATCAAATATGGCTACAATGGAATTCAAATGTTCGAGCTCTCCCCTTTGGGTGGGCTCCTCGCGGTTGTCGTCATTACCTTTCTCTATTTTTTCTCTCCGCTTCTGATGCCGCAACACAAAGCGCCGGTCTGCGAACTGAAAGGCGAAGCTGCACCGCGCTACCTGGCGGAGCTTTCAGTCAATCCCGAAGGCAGGTTGATCGGGCTCGAGCCCCTGTCGTTTTTTGCCGAGCAATACCCCACCATTGAACTCTTTGAACTGATTCGCGGTCCCGTTATCCATCTCCCAGATCGAGAAAGATTGAGCGTCCGGCCAGATGACATCCTTTTTGTCAAAGGTTCCGCCAATGATCTGATAGGAATACTTCATGAGGGGATTGTAGAACTTGCCCATAAAGTCGAAGAGCTGAACTTCAAGGCTCACGATGAGAGCTCAATCATTGTTGAATTGATCATCCCGCCTGAATCCAAACTGGTTGGAGAACAGCCGATTCAGGCCGACCTGCAAACTGAGCTCGGGATACAGTTCATTGCAGTGAAGAGAAAGGGGATCCACTATACGCGGCAGAAGCTGAGAAATTTGAAGCTGTCAACAGGTGACGTACTGCTCATTCACTGTTCGAGAGAGAAGCTGGAAGAACTGCGCAATAACCCGGATGTCATGGTCCTGGAAGACATTCACCATCGAATCGTCAACAAGAAGAAGGCGCCCATCGCGCTGGTTATTTTCGCGGCCATGATCGTCGCTGCCTCCGCAGGTTTGATGAACATAGTGGTTGCGGCAGTCACGGCCGTGTTTTTGATGATAATCACAAGATGCCTCCAATTGCGGGACGCCTATCGGTCGGTGGATGTAAAGGTTTTGCTTCTTATAATCGGCACCATTGCATTAGGCGCCGCTATGGAAAAAACCGGTACCGCCAGAATTTATGCGGATGCTTTCTTAACCCCTTTCCGAGACCAGAGCCCCGCCCTTGTCCTGAGCGCATTTATTCTACTAACCAGCATCATAAGCCACATTATCAGTAACAACGCCACGGCGGTTCTGCTTCTACCCATTGCCATCTCCACGGCCCTATCCCTTGATGTCGATCCCAGACCTTTCATCATCGGGGTCTGTTTCGGGGCAAGTTGCTGCTATGCATCGCCCATTGGCTACCAGACGAACCTTCTCGTTTATGGCCCGGGAGGGTACCGGTTTGCCGATTTTCTCAAACTGGGTATTCCTCTGGTTATCATAACCTGGATCTTGAGCTCGCTGCTCATTCCCTACATCTGGCATTTCTAATCAAGCTCAAACTTGATCCCCTGGGCAAGCGGCATTTCACTGCTCCAGTTGATGGTGCTGGTCTGCCGGCGCATATACGCCTTCCATGCATCTGAGCCGGCTTCACGTCCGCCCCCCGATTCTTTCTCGCCGCCGAAAGCTCCGCCGATCTCCGCGCCCGACGTACCGATGTTGACGTTGGCGATACCGCAGTCACTGCCCACATGACTCAGAAAGGTTTCCGCTTCACGCAAGTCATTGGTGAAAATGGCCGAAGTCAGTCCTTGAGGCACGCCGTTGTGGTATGCTATTGCCTCTTCCAGCGATCTGTATCGAATCACGTACAAGATCGGCGCGAAAGTTTCCCGCTGTACCACGGGATATTCATTTTTGGCCTCGCAAATGCATGGAGTTACATAGGTCCCGCTGTCGAAAGCTCCCCCGGTAAGAATTTCGCCTCCGTAAAGTACCCGCCCCCCCTGACTTTTTAATTCATCGATCGCTGACTGCATGGATGCAACCGCCGCACGATCGATCAGCGGCCCCATCAGGGTTTCTTTCTCCAACGGGTTGTCGATGGTCACTTTCCGGTAGCTCTCAATCAAGTAGTCCAGCAGCTTTGCATAAATCCCGTCGTGAACAATTACCCGGCGGGTCGTGGTGCAACGCTGGCCGGCGGTCCCTACCGCTCCGAACACTATCGCTTTGGCCGCCATATCCAGGTCCGCATTAGGGGTAACAATGACCGCATTATTGCCGCCGAGCTCCAAGATGGATTTGCCCAGCCGAGCAGCCACTACCTCACCCACATGCTTTCCCATGGGAACACTTCCCGTTGCCGAAATAAGAGGTATGCGGCGATGGGAAATGAGCTGCTCGCCCACCTCACTGCCCCTTCCGATCACAAGATTCAGCACTCCCTGCGGCAAGCTGTTCTCTTCCAGTACCTTGCCGACGATTCTCATGACGGCTATAGCGCACAGGGGAGCTTTGCTCGACGGCTTCCAGATCACCGTATCCCCGGCTGCCATGGCGATCATCGCGTTCCAGGACCAGACCGCCACCGGAAAATTAAAAGCGGTGATTACGCCAATGGGACCTAACGGATGCCACTGCTCGTACATGCGATGCTTGGGTCGTTCGCTATGCATCGTGCGCCCATATAGCATCCGCGACTGACCGACGGCAAAGTCGCAAATATCCACCATCTCCTGGACTTCGCCTTCGGCCTCCGCCTGAATTTTGCCCACTTCAACGCTTATCAATGCGCCGAGAGCCTTTTTATGTTCGCGCATGGCCTCCCCGATTTGCCGCACCACTTCACCGCGTTTTGGAGCCGGCACCATGCGCCATTCCTTGAAGGCCTCAGTAGCCCCGGCAACCACCTCCTTCAAATCATCCGGCCCGGCCTGCCGGACCTCGGCGATGACTTTCCCATCAATCGGCGAAACGGATTGCAGCAGTTCTCCGCCGCAGTCCAGCCACCTCGTGCCCGTCCCGGCCCCCGAGTTGACTTGCACTAATTCAAGATTGTCCAATGTTTCCTGCATATCTTCACCTCGGCTGTTATTGCTGATCGTAACAACAAAACCGTCCATCACCTTTAAACCGGCACGGCAGGTTATTTTGACGGTTTGCAAGAGATTCCATTCTTTGTTATGGGTTTTATTAGATTCGGTCAGGCTGGCTTGATCGGGCGACTCAATGCCGATGCTGAGCCTTACTCAATGCGGCCAAGGGTAAAGTGAGCTTTCAGTTGGCAAACTGGACGCCTTCATGATTCGATCCAAAGTCGCTTTCGCCAATATCCTGGCCTCCGCTTCTGGTGGGCTACTGCGATGACACGTATGCGCTCATCGGGCTCGATCGCGTAGAGGACATTGTAAGGGAAACGCGCGACCGGCACCTTTCGGACTTCGTCGCCAACGGACTGGTAAGCCATAGGGTTATCCAAAGTCCTCTGCGAAGCCTTCTCGATCTCGTCGAGAAATGCAAGCCCAAGGTTAGGAGCCCTGTCTTCGTAGTAGAGCGCCGCCTGGTAGACCTCGGAGCCTGCCTCTTCGTGAAAGGTTATTCGCCGCATAAGATGGCAGCTCGCGCTCTTCGAAAGACTTCTTCCGCAGGCAACTCCTTCGCCTTCCCTTCCCTCAGGCCTTTCAGTCTGCGCTCAGCTTCCAAAACCCACAATCGCAGGTTCTCCTCGTCGGACGGCGCATCAAGACTCAAAATGATTCTCTCCGCCAGCTTGGCCCGCGTATCAAGGTCAAGTTTCATGATCTCGGCTTCGATTTGCTCTGGATTCATCGGTTCTCCTCTCTGTCAACAGGCTTTTGACCTGTACCACTAAATACCAAATGTGTGTGCCCGGCCCGGTTTCGCGCTCACTTCATGCCTTTGGTAGGCTGTCTTCATGCTACAAGCTTCTTCTATTCGGCGGCACATCAAGTGTCTCCCAGCTTAACCGACCACCAAAGTTTCTTCCACACCCTCAATTTAGTAAGGGCCCACTTTCCAAAAAACCGGTCCAATGATGTCGAATGCCTGCCGCGATCCTCCGCGGAGGATATGCTGTTCCGTGGAATACTTGGCATGGCCCAACCCCGTCTCCAACCCGTCTCGGCGCTTGGGACCCTGTCTCTCAGGCACTTGGCAAGACCGATCAATTTTCCTGCGGTTTAGGATGTAGCATTTATTTAATGGTATGGACAATCGTGGCGTCATTCCGAACACACCCGCCAGAGGATCGAACACGAACAAAGAGAAGTAGCTCCACGGCCGATTCGTTGCACCGACTTTTTGGATGCTGCTTACGTTTGCTTCCACTAGGGTGATGAGGTGATAAGAAATGGCTTTTTTAAGGATTTTTGGATAGCACCGGTCGTGGATGCTGTCAAGGACATTCACTTGCCGATTTCTTGGCAAGCGTCCATGTTCGTGCCGCACCTGATCACCCCCAATGATGAAATTGCCTCCGGTTTACCATATTATAGTGGCCGACAGACCCGGGGGGTGGTCGGTCAATATGTTTGCTGACCTGGTCCCCGTTTGGCACAGCCGGTTGCCCTGAGGAATCGAAGGGCAATCCATCCGTTCGTGCTTCGATGGCCTTTTAAAGTACACTTATCCAGTCACCTGCCTTATGGCTTCTTCAAAGATGGAGAGCCCGACGTCGACCTCTTCCGAAGAGATATTGAGGGCGGGGCAAAAGCGAATGATGTTTTCGCCGCAAGGCAGCAGCAACAGTCCCTTATGAAACGCTTTTTCTAGGGTTTCATTTCGCCAACTGGCGGCTCGTTCTTTAGTGTGGCGATCTTTCACCAGCTCCACCCCGATCATCAACCCCAGCCCTCTCACATCACCCATGCACTCGAAACGCAGCTGCAGATTTTTAAGGCCTGCCATAAGCTGTGCTCCACGCTCGACGGCATTGGCCATCAACCCTTCTTCCAGCAATGCGATGGTGGCAAGAGCAGCCTTGCAAGAGACGGGGTTGCCGCCAAATGTCGAAGCATGGGAGCCCGCTTCCCAGGTCATGATGTCGGCATCGGCGACCATCGCTCCGAGCGGCATGCCCGATGCTATGCCTTTAGCCAGGGCCATGATATCGGGCACAACACCAAAGTGTTCCATGGCAAACATTTTGCCGGTCCTGCCCATGCCCGATTGAACTTCGTCAGCCACATAGAGGATGCCGTATTTTTGCGCCAGCTTGTGCAGCTCCCTGTGGAATTCCGGTGGAGGTACAATATAGCCCCCCTCCCCTTGGATCGGCTCGACAAAAATGGCTGCCACTTCTTCCGGAGGTACGCTGGTGCGGAATAATGGATCCTCCACCCAATTCACGCATGCGGCGCCGCATTCGGGATAACATTGTCCGTAGGGGCAGCGGTAGCAATATGGATAAGGAATATGGGTGATACCGGGCACCAACGGACTGTAATGTTTTTTTTGTATTGCCTTGCTCGCTGTGAGTGACAGCGCCCCCATGGTCCTGCCATGGAAAGCACCGAAAAAGGCAAGGTTTAAATCACGCTTAGTGTGCCATCGGGCGAGCTTGAACGCGGCCTCTACCGCTTCCGCGCCGGAATTGCCGAAGAAAACCTTTTTGCTTGTTTCACCCGGCGCCAGCATAGCCAGTTTCTCCGCCAGCTCGATTTGCGCGGTGTAGTAGAAGTCGGTGCCGGACATATGCAGCAGGTTGTGCGACTGCTCGACAATCGCTTCGACCACCCGCGGATGGCAATGGCCGGTCGCGCAAACGGCAATTCCTGCGGTGAGATCCAGGAAAATATTGTCATCGGCATCCTGAACCCATAAACCCTCTCCTTTTTTCACCACCAACGGGTATATCCGGGTATACGAAGGGGACACATAGGCCCAATCAAGCTCAATCAGCCTGGCGGCCTTAGGGCCCGGTAGAGATGTTTTAATGTTTGGATACTTCATTGAAATAGATCCAGTTCTGAAGGTTTCCTTAAAGATCATCAACTATAACCATTTTTCTCATCACATTCGCAATACAGACGGAAGAAAGTTCCCGACCGGGCGGTGGTAGCCAAACTTCCAGCGTATACTTATATTACACGCATTGATGATAATGGTCCTATGTTCAAAAGCAATGAACAAAAGGTGGGAAACGACATTTCCCACATGAGTAGATATTGATCAAGATAGTCCTGCTTGGGCAAATAGCGGCTCAACTTGGACGCTTGAGGCGAGGCGGACTGTTCCAGCGCCACGATGTGGTGGCTAATCAACCCTGATGTTGCGGAGGATGAGAAGATGCCGAAAACCGAGATCGACCTCCCCTATCGCGTGGAATATCTTTCCATATTGGATCAACACGGAGAAGTAGACAAAAACCTGGAGCCGGACATCCCAGACGAGCTGTTGCTCAAGCTGCATAGAGCCATGATGATGGGACGCAGGCTCGATGAACGGCTTTTGCAGCTGCAGCGGCAGGGGCGGATGGGCACTTTTGCACCCATAATCGGTCAGGAGGCGGCACAAATTGGAGCAGTAGCGACGCTGGAGCCTTCCGACTGGTTTGTCCCGGCTTTCCGGGAAATGGCAGCTGAACTGTGGCGTGGCAAAAAAATAGAACACGTCATTCTTCTCTATGCCGGATACAACGAAGGGGGCGAAATCCACTCCGACCTGAATAATCTGCCGGTGGCGATTCCGGTGGGATCGCAGATCCTGCATGCCGTTGGTCTGTCGTATGCCATGAAGTACCGAAAGAAAAAGGAAGTGGCCATGGTCTTCTTTGGGGATGGCGCCACCTCGCAAGGCGACTTTCACGAAGCCCTCAATTTTGCCGGCGTGTTTCAGACTCCCACAGTGTTTGTCTGTCAGAATAATCACTGGGCCATATCTTTGCCGCGTGCCAGGCAAACCCGTTCCAAGACGCTGGCACAAAAGGCTCTCGCCTATGGAGCTCCGGGAATTCAGGTTGACGGCAATGACGTGCTGGCCGTCTACACCGCAGCCAAAGAAGCTGTCGAAAGGGCTCGGGCGGGCGGAGGTCCGACGATGATCGAATGCCTCACCTACCGCATGTCGGTTCATACCACCGCCGACGACCCCAAACGCTATCGCAAGGAGGAAGAAGTTAAAGAATGGCTCGGACGCGACGCTTTGATTCGATTCCAGAAGTACTTGAAAAATAAAGGGCTGCTTAGCGACGATCAGCTCGAGGCGCTGGAGGAAGAGATTAAAGAGGAGATCAAAACGGCCGTGGACGAGACCGAAAAAAGGATGAAAGAACTTGGCAATCCGCTCGACATGTTCGAACATCTGTATGCCGAACTGCCGCCATACTTGCGGGAGCAGCGGCGGGAGCTCGAACTGGAATTGCAGGAAGCCGGCAAATGACCGGTTTAGCACCCGGCCGACCGATAAGGAGCAGAGTGAGCTATGGCTAAAATGACTATGGTCCAGGCTATAAACCTGGCGCTGCACCAGGAAATGGAAAAAGATGACAGTGTAGTGGTTCTGGGTGAGGACGTCGGTTGGGATGGAGGCGTTTTCAGGGTAACCGACGGCCTAATCGAAAAATTCGGCGAGCAGCGGGTCATCGATACCCCGTTGGCCGAGTCCGGCATTGTTGGCTTCTCCATCGGTATGGCACTCTACGGTCTGAAGCCGGTATGCGAAATTCAGTTTTCCGGCTTCAGCTACTTTGCCTTTCACCAGCTGGAATCTCACGCGGCGCGATTGCGGTGGCGCTCTGGAGGCCGCTTTCACGTGCCGATGGTGATGCGTGCCCCCTATGGCGGCGGTGTTAGAGCTCTGGAGCATCATTCAGAAAGCCGCGAAGCCGTCTACGCTCACACACCCGGCCTGAAGATTGTGATACCATCCGGCCCGCGCAATGCCAGGGCACTGCTGTTGAGCGCGATACGCGATCCCGATCCGGTTATCTTCTTTGAGCCGAAAGCGGTTTACAGGGCTTTTCGCGAAGAGGTTCCGGAAGAAGAAGAAACCCTGCCCCTTGGCAAATCGCAAATCGTCCTCGAGGGAAAAGATGTAACGCTGATCTCCTACGGAGCCATGCTGCATGAAACCCTGGAGGCGGCATCAAATCTTCAGAAAGAAGACGGCGTCGAGGCTGAAGTTATCGATCTATTGACCATCTCGCCCCTGGATGACACACTTTTTACCGAATCCGCCCGCAAGACGGGCAGAGTTGTGGTGGTGCACGAGGCGCCGCGAAGCTTCGGACCGGGCGCGGAAGTAGTATCACGCTTGGTCGAGAAGTCTTTCCTCTACCTGGAGGCTCCCATTCGCAGAGTCACCGGCTTTGACCTGATCATTCCATTGTTCCAAAGGGAAAAGGTCTATCTGCCGAGCGCACGACGAATCATGCACGCCGTACGACAAACTTTGGACTTCTAGCCGGCGTCTTTTACCCACGATTCATGCTGGGGAGTGCCCCCTCGTTCCCCAACTCTGTTCGGGAACGCACTTGGGCGGCAAACAAACGGAGTTTGGGCACGAGGAGTAGACTGGAACTTGGGCACGATGGAGGGACAGAGTTCGGGGCATGCGGGTTGATTGGCTTCTTGCATCGGCCCCTCCAAAGAGATGTGGGCAAAATATAATTGTAGCCGGCGTCCGTCCAAAACCGCTCTTTCGGCGCCGGCCTGCGTTAATGTCACTCTAAGCGTCCTCTGAATTCTTTTTCTTATTAGTCAGTGCCAAGCTGAAGGAGCAATTATGCCAAGAGAATTCAAGCTTCCCGATCTGGGAGAAGGCATCCATGAGGGGGAGATCGTTGAAGTCCTGGTCTCTGCGGGAGATGAAGTTGCAGACGGTACTCCGATTTTGATCATTGAAACCGATAAAGCGACTACTGAGGTTCCGTCTCCGGTACATGGAAGGGTAAAAGAGATAAGGGTCAAGCCTGGAGATGTTGTTAAGGTCGGAGACGTGCTGATGGTTTTCACCGAATTGGATGAAGCTGAAAAAGCAGCGGAAGAAGCGCCGACAGACGAGAAGCAAGCTGAGAAGCCGGCAGCAGAGAAGACGAAAGAACCGGTCGATCGGCGGGAAGAGGAGAAGGAGGAAGCGAAGCAAAAACGACCGGCTCCGGAGAAAGAAGAAAAAGAAGGAAAGATGGAGGAGCCTGTCGAGCGACCGCCTGCAAGAGAGGGTCCGGTGCCGGCCGCCCCTTCCGTCCGGCGCCTCAGCCGTGAACTGGGCGTGGATCTGCATGAGGTGCCGGCCAGCGGACCCGCCG
>JAVEVM010000052.1:0-9747 GCA_034005055.1 Desulforhabdus sp.
TGTTGTATTAATTGGAACAAAAAATGGAAAAAAGCGTCGGTATGAAATTCATGGCGATTGATGGATGATGATAGTATGCTTAATCAACGAGTAGATGAAGCGAAATTGATTCGACTGGAGAGGAACTTGCATGCCTTGATTCGATACCTGCTAAGGGGACGTAAACCGAATACATCGGCACCCAATAAAGTGTCTAAAGCTCAGTGACGTCATTCCCGCGTGCTTTTGCCAGGAACCCATGAGTAGCTTCTGGATGCTTGCCTGCGCGGGCATGACGAATGGAAACTGGTCACCCATTTGTGGGTTGCGGTACTGAGTATATGTGGAGAGACCTAAGAGACATGAGGCAGGTTTTTCAACTTAACCGCTATATATTCTAAGAAACGAGCACACATGACTATGGACGAAAGTTCCCATCGAAGCTGCCGCAGGTTTCAAGTTCCAAAGACGCCGGGCGGAGTCTCCCCGATTCAAATCGACTGTTTGGGCCACGTTGAATGGCTGCATGAAAATTGCCCTGATAGAATCGTCAAAGCAGAACATGCAATTTCTCAGATCAAACGGGGTAGCCGAGTCTTTATCGGCACCGGCTGTGGTGAGCCGCAGCATCTGATCAGGGTCCTGGTTAAAGACCCGAGCTTGCAGGACATTGTAGTCTATCAGATGCTTTCCGGCACCCTGGCAGAGTACGTAGACGATGAAAGCTTTCTCAATCGTTTTTCGCTGAAATTGTTCTTCATCAGTGAGTACATGCGCAAGGCCGCCTTTGAAGGTAAGGTTGACTACATACCAGCCTACCTTTCACAAATACCCACTCTTTTTTCGACCAAGCGGATCGGACTTGATGTGGCGCTCATTCAGGTGAGCCCACCCGACCGATTCGGTTATTGCAGCCTGGGAGTCTCCGTAGACATCACTCGGGCGGGAATGGAAAGCTCCAAACTGGTAATCGCTCAGGTGAACCCCAAGATGCCAAGAACCTGGGGGGACAGCTTCGTTCATGTGGATCAGATCGACTACCTGGTGCTGCACGAGGAGCCTCTCTGGGCTTATCTCCCGCACGTGAGGGACAACGAGATTGCCAAGCGAATAGGACACTACATCTCGCAACTGATTCCCAATGGGGCCACCCTGCAGATAGGTTTCGGCCAGCTTCCCTATTCGATCTTAAAATACCTGGACGGAAAAAAAGATCTGGGAATCCATACGCAGCTCATCACCGACGGCTTCATTCCCTTGTTCGAGAAGAAGGTCATCACCAACAGGAAAAAATCGCTGCTGCCGGGACGTGTGGTCGCTTCCCTGTGTATGGGCTCCGAGGAGATTTACGATTATGTCAACAACAATCCGATCTTTTATTTCCGCAGCTCGGATTTCGTCAACGACCCGGCCGTCATTGCCCGTAACGACAACCTGATATCCATCAGCTCGGCCCTTGAAATCGATCTGACGGGCCAGGTCTGCTCGGATTCTTTGGGCTATCTGTTTTTTAGCGGTATTGGCGACCAGGTCGATTTCATCCGTGGAAGTGCCATGTCGGAAGGGGGATTTTCGATTATCGCTCTTCCTTCCACCGCAAAAAACGGTAAAGTGTCGCGGATCGTATCGCATTTGAGCGAAGGGGCGGGAGTTGCCACCACCCGCGCCGATGTCGATTTTGTCGTAACCGAATACGGCATTGCCGAGCTGCAGGGCAAGAGCATCTATCAGCGGGTGATGGAACTGGCCCAGATCGCCCATCCGAAATTTCGCGAAGAATTGATAGAAGTCGCTAAGAAAAGGCACTATATCTTTGCCGATCAGCTGCCTCCCCACAAGGATGATCTCATTTTTCTCGAGGGCTATAAAACCGCTTTACAGCTCGATGACGGCACGATTGTTGAGTTCCGGCCTTTGATGCCCTCGGATGAGTTTGCGTACCGCAACTTTTTCTACTCCCTGCAAGAAGAGACGATCTACTACCGGTTTTTCTATTACAAAAGGCTCTTCTCTCATGAAACAGTACAGCAGCATTGGGCCGGCGTGGACTACCGCAACAATATGTCGCTGGTTGGAATCGTCTCCATGGGTGGGCGCAAAGAAATCATTGCCCTCGGTTCCTATGCTTCGACCGGTGAAATGGACCGGGCGGAAGTCGCCCTGGTGGTGCGGGAGGATTATCAGAACCAGGGATTAGGCTCTCATCTGGTCGCCGAGTTGTCGAGCATCGCCGAAGAGAATGGCTTCAAGGGCTTCATTGCCCATGTCTTGAGAGAGAACACGGGCATGATTCATGTTTTTAAGAAGCACTTTCCCAATGCGAAGGTCCAGAGAGGGGACAGCGGCGAAGTGATCGTTGTGATGGATTTTCATACTGAAGCTGAGGAATCAAAACCAAAAGGAGATCCCCATGAGCGCTCTTGACTGTATTTTCTCGCCTCATACGGTTGCTGTGATTGGAGCTTCCACTACCCCGGGCAAAGTAGGGCACGACATCTTTTTGAATATCCTGCGCGGAGGTTATACGGGTACGCTTTACCCCGTTAATCCGAGCGCGCGATCGATCTTATCGGTAAGAGCTTATCCTGCAGTCGCCGAAATCCCCGACGAAGTGGAGCTTGCTATCATTATCCTGCCGCCCGCAGCGGCGCTTGAAGCCGTCAAGGAATCCGTAGCCGGCGGAGTCAAGGGAATCGTCATTGTCTCTGCCGGCTTCAAAGAAGTGGGCGGCAAAGGCGTTGAGATCGAACAGCAGATCGTATCCATTTGCCGGGAGGCGGGTGTGCGTCTGGTCGGTCCAAACTGCCTGGGTGTGATCAATCCGCTCCCTTCAGTGAAGCTCAATGCCAGCTTTTCTCCGCGCATGCCGGCCCCGGGCAAGATTTCATTCATTTCTCAGAGCGGCGCCCTCTGCACTTCGGTTCTGGATTTTGCGGCCGATCGCGATTTCGGCTTCTCCAAGTTCATCTCGATCGGCAACAAAGCGGATGTGGACGAGCTGGACCTGCTGGAATACCTCCATGAAGACATCGATACGGAAGTCATCATGATCTATCTGGAGGAGCTCAGGCGCGGGCCTGAATTCATTGAAGCAGTAAAGGAAATTACCTCCGGCCGTCGGCGCACGCCGGTGCTGGTGATTAAATCCGGAAGGACCAGCGCCGGGGCGCGGGCGGCGGCGTCGCACACCGGGGCATTGGCCGGATCAGAGGCGGTTTACGAATCGATTTTTGAGCAATCGGGCATCATTCGCGCCAATTCCATAAACGAACTGTTCGACTTTGCAAGTGCTTTTACTTACAAGACGACCACCGCTCTGGGCAAAATCAGCAGAAAGCTGCCGGAAGGCAATCGGGTTGCCATTGTAACCAATGCGGGCGGGCCCGGGATCGTGGCAACCGACATGACCATATCATCCGGCCTCGAATTGGCTCAATTTCAACCCCATACGGTCGAGCAGCTTGCCGAGAACCTGCCCTCCACGGCAAACTTGCACAATCCAGTGGATGTGATCGGTGATGCCACCCAGGACCGCTACGAACATGCCTTGACCTCCGTACTAAAAGACGAAGGGGTGGACGGTGCGCTGGTCATTCTGACCCCTCAATCGATGACCAATGCTCTGGCCATTGCCAAATCGATCGTGCGTGTAGCCAGAGGCTCGCGCAAACCCATGCTGTGCTGCTTTATGGGAGTAATCGACGTTTCGGAGGGGGTTAAGTACCTGCAAGAGCACGGATATCCGGTTTTTCGCTTTCCGGAGGATGCGGCCAAATCATTCGGCGCCCTCTACCAATACTCCAGGTGGCTCAACAGGGAAGCGCTCAAGCCTTACAAGCTCGATCACGACACCAGGGCGGCAAAAAAAATCGTTAGCGAAACCCTGGCGGCCGGCAAGACCTATCTTGGCGAACTGGGGGGACTCGATCTGCTCAAATGCTACGGCTTCAAGGTGCTCCCCACAGAGCTCGCCAGAACCCCTCAAGAGGCGGAAGATATTGCAGAGCGGATCGGCTTCCCGGTGGTGCTCAAGATCGTATCCGATCAAATCATCCACAAATCCGATGCCGGCGGAGTTCTCGTTAAGCTGCAGGACAGGCACGAAGTGACGGAGGGCTTCCAAAAGATCGTGGAACGGGCAAGGGCATACAATGCTGAAGCGACCATCGAAGGCGTACTGGTACAGCAAATGGCTCCTAAAGGAGAAGAGGTCATTTTTGGCATGAACCGCTATCCTATTTTCGGTCCTTTGCTCATGTTCGGTATGGGCGGAATTTTTGTCGAGGTATTCCAGGACGTGAGATTCAGTCTGGCTCCGATCAGGCGGGAAGAAGCGGTGCGAATGATTCACGGTATCAAGGGCTTCAAGCTTCTCAACGGATTCAGGGGCAGGCCCAGGGCGGATATCGAAACCCTGGAGAAGCTGCTCGTCAGTCTTTCGGATATGGCGGTCAATCACCCGGAAATAATCGAGATGGATCTTAACCCGCTGTTGGTGCATCAGGAAAGGGAGGACGCGACGGTGGCCGATTGCCGCATCATCTTGAAAAAACCGAGCCATTCAGCAAGCCCCAAGGATAAATAGCAATGCTTGACATGGTGCAATTGAAGGAATCCAAGGACTTTTTGCAGACCGTGATCGAAAACATCACCTCGGCGCTCTTTATTGTTGACAAGGAGATTCGGGTCCGCAGCTTCAACGACTCTTTCAAAGCGCTGTTTCATCGTCAGGAAGACCAGGTTATTGGTGAGTTCTGCGGGAACGCTATCGGCTGTGTCTACATGGTTACCGAGCACAAGGATTGCGGCACTACCAGCCACTGCTCGGAATGCCTGTTAAGGAGCTCTCTGCTGCGTGCGTTAACCGAAAAGATTCCAACTTATCGCGAAAAGCTGGTGCGCGATTTCGATATAAACGGTGAGCTGATAAGAAAGTATTTCCTCTATTCCACCAAATATGTGGACTATGAAAATCAGCAGATGATTCTGATCGTGATCGACGATATGACGCAGCTGGAAGAACAGAAGATCCGCCTTGAAGAGCTGAATCAATTGAAAAATAAGTTCCTGGGCATGGCGGCTCATGATTTGCGCAGCCCGTTGACTGCAATAAGAGGCTTCAGCGAAATTTTACTGGATAAGGAAAGCGGACCTTTGAACGAGTGGCAGCGCGAGGGATTGCAGATGATTCACGACGCGGGCGAGCATATGCTGACCCTCATCAACGATCTTCTGGACGTGTCGGTGATCGAGAGCGGCAAGCTGGAACTGCTGCTGAAGCCGGCCTCACTGGACAAGCTCGTCGCCGACCGGGTGCACTTGAACGCGATTGCGGCTCATGTGAAGAATACCCGACTTCATCTCGATTGCAGATGGAGAGGGAAGGCTAACGTCGATTATAGAAAGCTTGCCCAGGTCGTCGATAATTTGCTTTCCAACGCAGTGAAGTATTCTCCGCCCAATTCGGACATACTGATCCGACTTGAAAAAACGAACGGCGAAGCGAGAATTTCGGTGAAAGATCAAGGGCCGGGAATCGCCCCCGAGGAAAAGAAAAAGCTTTTCAGAGAGTTCCAGAAATTGAGCGCGCAGCCCACAGGCGGAGAAACAAGCACCGGCCTGGGCTTGTCGATAAGCAAGAGAATAATTGAGGCTCACAAGGGAGCTATCGATGTGGAGAGCGAGCCCGGCGCGGGATCGACTTTTTTCTTCACCTTGCCATTGGAGTGAAAGCTGCGAGGCTGTGTATGGCGAGTGTTTTTTTTGGTTTGCGAGCGATGCCGGACGCAAGACGTAAAAATGCGGGATAACGAACAGCGATCCGTCATCGAGCGGTCATGACAGCCTGCACGAATCCGGGCTCGACAAAGACGAGGGTCCCGTCGGGCAATCCGAGAATACGATCGGCAGCGATCCCCTGCAGCCGGAGACGCTCCTCGAGTGCGTCGGCAGCTGCCGCTGCTTGGGGCGTCCCCGCCGCTTCAATCGCTCGTGCAACGGCGTTCTGGGTGCTTGTTCCGAGCTGGAGCACAATTTCTGCCATGGCCGTCGGATCCGGTGTATTGAAGACCCCTTCCGCCTGCCCCTGGGCGATGATGCGCGCCAGCACCGGTACCATCACCCGAGTTAGCGCGGCGTTGAGACGATGGTAGAGCACCGAGTTTTCGGGCCGGAACAGAACATCGAAGGTGGCCCGCAGCATCGACGCGTCTTCCACCTTCATCCGGCGGGAGCGGGTGAGGAAAGCGTTGAGGCGGCCAAGAGGGTCGAGCTCGGGATCTTCCAGGACATCCTTGATACGCTCGACCGCCTTCTGTGCGAGTCGAACGCCGAGCGTCTCGAGAATCTCCTCCTTCGAGGAAAAGTGATGATAAAAGCCGCCCTTCGAAATGCCGGCCCTTTTGATAATATCGTTGATGGTGGTTCTTTCATAGCCGTGCTCGAAAAAGAGCGCCTGCGCGCAGTCGAGCAGCTCGCTTTTGCGCGCTTCCGGATGCTTCACCACGCGCGGCATTCTCGTTGTCTCCTTTCTTTCTCGGTTAAGAATCTGCTACCACACACCGGGAATCAATCGAAACCGAACTCGTTGGGTGTACTCCTGGTAGCCGGGCAGTTCTTGCCGCAAGGTGCGGTCCTCCCAAACGGTCCGAAGAACAAGCAAGCCTGAAGCCAGACCGGCAGGGACCAGCGCCCACAACGAGCCAAGCGACAGGGCGATGCCGGTAATAAGAAGGCACGCCGCGACATATCCGGGATGGCGTACGGTGGCATAAGGACCGGTATCGATCACTCGATGCCCCCGCTCGGTCTGAATGCGCACGCCGGGCTCGAAGAAGCGGTTCACAGCTTCGGCCCAGGTGGTCAACACAATACCCGCCACATACAGCAGATAGCCACAGCCGATACTCCACCGGGGCAGATCGGACCGCGCAAATCGGCCGTCGTCATAACCTGCGACAACGAACACTGCAAGGAAGGCGAGGAAGAGAAAACCAAGCAAGATCCGGTCCCAACGTTTGGTGCCTGGCTGAATCCGGCGTCGCGCGCTGAAGATTTCCGGATTGACCCGCCAGAGATAGAAGGCGGCTGCACCCAGCGTCACGACTGACACAAACAGGAAGAGCCAACCTCTCGTCCAAAATAGATCGCCGGCGGGTAAGAAGAGAATAAGAGCCAAAAAGAGCGCAGCTGCGAGCGAACGTCCAACGAATGACCCCCCCGATATTTTATATGGATTCCTGCTGCCACCGTTGTCTGGATTCATAATATATCCTTACAAAAGCCCTGCCGCCATTCCGGCGCCGAAAGGTGGAGACAGCCCCAGAGCTCCTTAGCCAGATCGTTTTGCTGAAGGGCGTTTCCGCTGCAGCGAAGAGCCGACTCGAAGTCGGTATATTGACCGACGGTCGGTTTTTATAGTATAACGTCTCTAATGGAAAAAACAATGAGGATATTACCCATGGACCAGGCTTTGCCATACCTCCACACCTCATGCACACCATTCCCGCTAGCCATTTCCGTCGAAAAGATTGAGCTACGCTTATCCCGGCCAAAGCCGGCCGGCAGTCGACGGCATCAGCTTCGATGTCGAAGAGGGTGAGATCTTCGGCTTGCTCGGTCCCTCAGGAGCGGGCAAAACCACTACTCAGAGGGTCCTCACCCGACAGCAGCGCAACTTCGGCGGCAAAGTCCACATCGTTTACGAACAAAAGCAGTTCGGTGCCGGCGGTTGAGCGGATGAAAAAGAACCGGCAAACGGGACCGGATGCTGAGTGGCTCTTAGCGGATGGCACACTACTTGCCTGTGTCGACAGTACCGGGATTTTGGCTTCCGGCCTCCCGGCTGCCAGGGAGCCTCTACGACGAACGATAATCGAAAAGACGGGATAGCAGAATGAATCACGATCTTTATCAGAGGAGAAACCGGCCATACCCCCAGTTGTGGGGCGCTGTTCGGCTCATCATGGTATGCGCCCTGCTGTGGGGATGTGGACTCAAGTGGGGGACCGTTGTTCCCCGGCCCATCGATCTAAGCTGGACCGAGCGCGCGATAACAGCCGAAGAGCTGTTGGAGCTGGAGAAAGCTGATCCCGCTTTGACCTCCGCCGCCTGCCAGGAGATTCTGGCCCGCCTCAACCACAAGGATCGCTCCTACATTCGGCAGGACATACAAAAGAGCAAGGTCTTGAAGGTGCCGAACGATTTCCGTTCTTATCTCAGCTGGTCGCCGATGCCGGCCCGCCTCGGACCTGCTGCCGATCAACCGCAATTGATTCTGCTGGTTAAAGATATTGCATTTCTGGGCTGGTATGAAAACGGGGAGCTGATCGGCGATACCTATGCCTGCATAGGCAAGAAGAAAAAATGGACTCGAGCGGGCTCATACAAGGTGCTCGACAAAGACAAAGATCATGTCTCCAGCAGTTATCGCAGCGCCTTGGGATACCCTGCTCTGATGCCGTTTGCACTGAGAATCTATGGCACCGTCTGGATTCATGGCGGAGACGTGATCGGAGCCAACTGTTCCCACGGATGTATCAACCTTCCTCTCGATGCGGCGGAACAGCTCTATTTCTGGGCAAATACCGGCGCCACCGTGTTGGTGGTCGAATCGCTCGATGACCTGCGAGTGTAGCCTGCAAGCCTTCAGAGGTGTAGGCAAAAGCATACATTTCAGAAGTTCCGGAGAGATCGTTCGACCTCGGCAAGCAGCTATCGGTCAAAATTGATGAAAATTGTAAAGCTCCCTGGGAATGGCGTACATCACTGTTTCGCTGAACACATGAAAAGGCGAGTAGTGGCCGATCCTGAAGATGTAGTCCGGCGCGCATTCAAAGAGCAGGGAAGGTATTTCATAGTAATGCTCCAGGCGATGATAGAGGCAAACCGCCAACTGCGGACGGTGCTTGCTGATGGTATGCTTCGCTCCCCGAAGGGCAGAAAGCTCCGAGCCTTCGATGTCCAATTTGATGAAATCGACTTTCAACATATTGTTACAGGTAACAAATTCGTCGATGGATATGGTGTCGATATTGCCCTGGGCGGCTGCCACCGCTTCCCCGGCAATGTAGGAACTGCATGCCTTCCCGACCGCAAAGGGGCGTCGGTCTCTTTTTTCCCACAGACCCAAGGGTGAGTAATGGAACCGGCCGCTTTCCTGTAGAAATTGTCTATGATAGCTCTTCTGAAAGAGCTCCGAATCGGGGTCGAAGCCGTAAACGGTTGATTTTGGAAAGCTTCCGAGCAACTGCATGGTGACCCAGCCGTCGGCAATTCCGCCTTCAATGATTATCCTCTCCACGGCAGACCGGTTGATGTGGTCGAAATACTGCCTGCCCATGCGGGCGTATAACTCGGTCAGCATGAAGCATTCCTCTTGCAGGTTGCTCTTCGGCCGAATGAGCCTGGCAGCAAGGTCGTAAATGGCTCTGTCTTCGACATAGGGCAGAGCGTTGCGCACCGCCCTGAGCTTTTCCAGATGCACTTCGGCGGCTTCACTCAGCTGGAGAAAAGGATGGTAGAAATTCGGATTGACGACGAACAATCCGATCCCTTTCCAGTGCTTGAGCAATCTGTCAATCTGTAAATATTGCCTGGATTTACAAAGCGTTGTCAAAACCAGATCTGTCACTTGTAACGCTTGCGGAAGCTTTCGGACGAAATCCGCCGCAGAGAGCCAATCCGGGTCTGCCAGGGGGAAAGAGCCGGTGAGGGTTATATCGGGTCGATGGTGGTGGAGGACTTTGATAATTCTGGAGCGCCGCCCGC
>JAVEVM010000053.1:0-9732 GCA_034005055.1 Desulforhabdus sp.
CTGGGGCTCGAACTATCATGGAATTTGAGTTTGCAACGGTCACGCGCATCATTTTCGGTCCGGGCAGTGTGGAAAAAGCTCCCTCCATCGCGGGGCAGATAGGAGATCGGGCTCTGCTGGTCATCGGCTCGGATGCCGAGCGAACGAAGTCTTTGCGGCAAAGGCTGCTGAAGCGGGGAATTCGAGTGACGTCATTCCAGGTAATGGGCGAGCCGACCCTCGACCTTGTGATTGAAGGTGTCGCACGTGCTCGTAAGGCCGGCTGTGAGATCGTTGTCGCAATGGGAGGCGGCAGCGTTTTGGATACGGGTAAGGCAATTGCCGCGCTCCTAACCAACCGAGGCAATTTGCTCGATTATCTGGAAGTCGTCGGAGGCGGGCAGCAGTTGGCCCGACCATCCGCCCCTTGTATCGCGATTCCAACCACCTCAGGCACCGGAGCTGAGGTCACTCGCAATGCGGTCCTGGGGGTGCCAGAGAAGCGAGTGAAAGTCAGCATGCGCAGCCATTTCATGTTGCCCTCGGTGGCAGTGGTGGACCCGACGCTCACATATTCGATGCCGCCTTCCATAACTGCGAGTACAGGTCTGGATGCCCTGACCCAGCTTCTGGAGGCCTTTGTCTGCAATCGGCCGAACCCTCTGACCGACGGCATTTGCCGGGAAGGGCTAATGAGAGCTGCCCGATCGCTTTATCGAGCTTTCGTCGATGGCAGAGACGCGGCAGCGCGCGAGGAGATGGCGGTGGCGAGTCTTTTTGGCGGACTGGCCCTGGCAAATGCAAAACTTGGGGCGGTGCACGGTATTGCCGGACCGCTGTGCGGTATGTTCCCGGCCCCTCACGGAGTCATATGCGGCAGGTTTTTGCCCTGGGTATTGGAAGCCAATATTCGAGCCCTGCAACAACGAGAACCGGCCTCCCCAATTCTGGCGCGATATGATGAGGTCGCTCGAATGTTGACCGGAGATGCCGAAGCACTTGCAGAAGATGGTATTAAATGGGTAAAAAGATTATGTGAGGAGCTCAGACTTCCTTCTTTGCGGGAATTCGGACTTGACCAAACCGATTTCTCCCTGGTGGTGGCAAACTCTCGTAGGGCAAGCAGCATGCAAGGAAATCCCATCGCGCTAACGGATGAAGAGCTGATGAGAATTCTGCAGAAGGCCTTCTGAGTACCACTCGCTTGACAATTTTCGGAACAATAAGAATGGAGGGATCCATGCCGCTCGATATCACTTGCGAGGAGAGGGCACCGGGAACAGTGATCGTATATCCGGTCGGCTCACTCGACTCTAGCACTCATGTTGCCCTGCAGGGCTATGTCGACTCCATCCTTGCGGACCATCTCCCCAGTGTGGTCATATTCGACATGGATGGAGTAATCTTTATCAGCAGCATGGGGGTCCGAGTTATTCTGCAGATCCGCAAGAAGCTGAAACAACAAGGAGGAAAGTTGCTGATGCTAAATCTTCGTCCGCAAATAAAGACGGTATTCGATATCATAAGAGCTCTTCCCCGGGAGAGAATCTTCTCAAGCATTGAAGAGCTCGACAATTATCTCGCTCACATGCAACGGCAGGTGCTGGAAAAGAGGTGAACATGGCGCCAAAAATGCGGGCAATGGTACTGGAAAAATTGGGTGAGCCGCTTTGTTTTAAGGAACTGCCGGTTCCTCAACCGAGTCCGCAACAGGTTCTCGTTCGCGTTCACGCCTGTGGAGTCTGTCGCACCGATCTACATATTGTCGACGGTGATCTTACCGATCCCAAATTGCCTTTGATTTTGGGCCATGAAATTGTTGGCACGGTGGTCGGACTTGGTGAGAACGTCCATCGCTTCAACATAGGAGAAAAAGTCGGCGTACCATGGTTGGGCTTTACTTGCGGCGAATGCCGGTACTGCAGAAGAGATCAGGAAAATCTGTGCGACCACCCGGGATTTACCGGCTACACGATTGACGGCGGATATGCCGAGTACACTGTGGCCGATCAACGTTATTGCTTTCCTATGACGCCCGACTGCAATGCAGCTGAAGCGGCACCGCTGCTTTGTGCAGGTCTGATCGGCTACCGCACCTATCGAATGGCCGGGGAAGATATCCAACGGCTCGGCATTTACGGCTTCGGAGCCGCTGCCCACATTGTGGCGCAGGTGGCCGTATTCGAAGGGATCAAGGTATACGCTTTCACTCGGCCTGGAGATAATGAAGCTAAGGATTTTGCCCGACGGCTTGGCGCCATTTGGGCTGGAGACTCCACCGAGCTGCCGCCCGATGAGCTGGACGCGGCCCTTATTTTCGCCCCGGTTGGATCATTAGTGCCCCAGGCTCTGCGTGCGACTTGCAAGGGTGGGAAAGTGGTGAGCGGTGGCATACACATGAGCGATATTCCTTCCTTCCCGTATCGATTCTTGTGGGAGGAGCGGGTGATCCGTTCAGTGGCCAATCTCACTCGCCGGGACGGCGAAGAATTATTGGAGCTGGCGCCCAAAGTGCCGGTCAAGATAGAGGTTCAGATCTATCCGTTGAGTCAGGCCAACGAAGCCCTTGACGATCTTCGCAGCGGCAGGATGCAAGGTGCCGGCGTGCTGGTGGTGGGCGATGAACAGTGAACAGTCAGCTGTGAGCAGTTAACAGTTAGGTGAGAACGGCGATGATGGAGGGTTTGCCGTTCCGGTGCGCTCCCAAACAGAGTTTGGGAACGAGGGCATGCAAAGTTTCGAGGAAGGTTTGCAGGAAGCCGGCAGAACCGTTTTCACTTCCCCGTTTTGGTAGGGCTATTGGGCTTTGAAGGTCTTGCGGTTAAGACCATGCTCGAGTCCGGCCGGAGAAGCTCGGAAATATGTCCAAAGGGCATTGAATCGGCAATTTGGAGGAAGGGTACGGAATCAGGAGTGTATCTGCCAATTCAACCACAGGAGCCGTCATGAAAAAATTGCGCGCAATCGCAGCATTGGCTTTGATTTGCTCTTTGTTGACAGCAACGCAGGAGATTGCAGCCACGGAGCAAAAGGCGGGGCAAATCGCCGAAGCACTGCAAAATCCTTCTCCGGAAAGCAAACTGGCAGCGATGAAAATTGAAGAGAAAAAAGATTCGACTTTGAGTCAGACGGAACATCAACCGACATCGATTCAAGCCTCACCGGGTGAGGAATTTGCCATCACCTTGCAGTCTAATCCAACCACTGGTTACCGCTGGGAGCTGGCCGCTCCACTGGAAGAAGAGGTGGTGAAACTGGTGGGCAACGTCTACCAGAGCCCCGAAACCAAACTGATTGGAGCCGGCGGTCAGGAAGTGTGGACCTTCAAGGCGGTCGGACAGGGTGAAATAATAATACAGATGAAATACGTAAGGCCCTGGGAGAAGGATATCCCGCCGGTGCAGACGAAGCAATTCAAGGTGGTCGTGATCGAATAAGCGAAATCGACGTGCTGCCGGCCATTCGGCAGGTATCCCGCCAGCAAACGGCCATGGCAGCGGTCTGTCCGCTAAGAAGATCGACGCATGGCAGCGGTAAGAAAACCGGCGCCGATCAGTGCCGTTCCCGCACAGCGATTGAGCCAGCGGCGTGCATGCGTGCTTTGCATTTTCTCCCGAAGCTGTCCGGCAAATAGTGAATAGAGGGTCGCATTCAAGGCCGCAAGGAACAAAAAAGTTCCTCCCAGAATCAGGAATTGGGGTAAAGGTTTTGCTGAGGGGTTTACAAACTGGGGCAAAAAAGCAATGAAAAAGGCGATGCTTTTAGGATTCAGGGTAGTTATGAAAAACAAGCTGGTCAGCAAGGATTTGCCTGAAACCGCTTCAGCCGTTAAGTTGGGTGCTGCAGCATGCGGTTGCGAGCGCCACAACCTAATGCCAAGGTAGATCAGATAAAGAGCGCCGAACAGCTTCAGAGCGGCAAAAAGGCTGGCTGAGGCAGCCAAAACGGCTCCAAGCCCTAAAAGAGAAAGGCTCATGGCGGTAAAGTCCCCCAGAGTCACCCCGATTACCAGTGGAATGACCGCCCTGCGACCTTGAGCCAGTGAATGGCTGATTACTGCAATGATTGTGGGGCCGGGTATCACCAAAACGATTCCCGCTGCAATGGAGAAGGCGAGCCATGTCTGAAATGTCATAGGGCAGCTCCGCTAAAGATCATGTACCCGGTTAACGCCTCGTATCATCGGGAACAGGCTGAATGCTATCCCATCCATCCTACCGGGCTTGATTCATGCCGATGAGTTTTGACGACCGAAGAACCCGATTCCCTGCTGCTTCAGACCGTCTTGAAACACTTGCAGGTAGCGACCTGAGGTGTTGGCTGGAATATGAATGACGCGAACCACCTGTGCATAGCCGATAAATTCCGGTGCCATGGAACTGAGGAGGTTTTCGGAATTGAGCAGAAATGCCTCTTTGAAAACCGATTCCGCATCATCCGGATAAATCGCCAAAGGCAAAATGTTGGCCTCGACCAGGTCATTGAAAAAATGGGTTCCATAGGAAACCTCAGGCGTCGATCCTTCTTCTGCAAATGCTATCTCGCCAAGAATCAAGGTATTGTTGATATCCTCATAACCCACCTTGACTCCCTGATTGATGTCGCTGCTGCCCCAGCGGGTGGGTCCGAGAAGAGCATAACGAGATCCTTTGAGTAGTCGGTTGATTTTACCGACTACACGTCCAATCTTCAATTTTCCTTCGTAGTCGGACAGCCGTGAGTACGCTTTTGGATTGACGTAAACAATGTATTCGACATCTCTAACAATTCGACTCGATACTCCCCGATTGTTGGTGAAAAGAACATCTTTGGGTACGATATCCTTCGGCAACTCGATTCTGCCCGTCTTTTCTCCCATTGGAAGGGATCGGCACTGGAGAATATAGAGCTTCCCATCATCCCAGGCAAACTCGATATCGATGGGGAGGCCGTAAGCATCCTCGAGCTTCTTGAGAATCTTCCTCATGATGCGGACAAAAGGGGTCTTGGTGAGGAGATTGTCAAACGTAATAATAGATCGTTCAAGGGCAATGGATTGAGTTTCAAACATGAGCGACGAGAGGTGCTCGTTTTCACTGGCTGAAAGTACCAAATGGCGGTCTGCATAATAATCGATCTTGCCGAATAAGTCGACATAGGAGATGGTTTCAAGGCGGCCGGTTTCGAGGTTGATCACATCCACCAATTTTTGTGAATACTTTCTGATCTTCGCCGCGCCGACTTCGGGTCGAAGGGTGGGATGGCTCAGGGAAACGATGCGCGGGTAATCGGGTTCGACCTGGTCAACCGCGCGGGTCCCCAACCCCAGGACGAAGCGAACCATTCCTTCTTCACGCGCTATTCGCGGCGTCCAGGCATAGGCGTTGTGAGAGAAAGCTACCCCGCCTGCAAGCGGGAAAAAATAGGGACCGAAGCGGCGCCCTATCACCTTTTGCACCAAAACGCTCATTCTTTCATCAAAATCGATCAACTTGCGGTCTCGTCGATACAGAATCGCAGCCGGACTGAACGTGCTCATGAGAACGCGCTTTAAGCCCCACATGAAATCATTCAGACGGGTTTGCGGATCTCCCTGATTGGCGATGAACAGGGAATCGTATTTGCCGGAGAAAGCGTAACCGAAGCTATCCTCCAGAAAGCTCGAAGAACGCAATACCAAAGGATGCTCGCCGACCTTTTCCAGGAATTCGCGAAAATCCTTCTCGACATCCGGTGGGAAAGATGCCCTTTGGAAGAGCCCGGACATGTTTTTATATTCTTCCTCGATGGTCTCACTGGTCTTATACTTCTGGCTGTGAAACGAATAGAGACGATTATAATCAAGAAAGTCGGACAGATTGCCGGAATTGAAATAGTACGATTCCGGCATGCTCACATATCGCTCCAGTTCGGGATCCTTTGGAGAAAGCCGAGGCAAGATTATCTTGTTGGCGAGAAACATGCCCGCCGCCTTGCCGCCGATTTTTCCCGAGCGCCGGCGGTTCCAGTAAGAATGATCCATCAGTTCGTCAATGTCGCGGATGGTGATGTGTTTTTTGGCAATTCCGATAAAGGGCAGCTGACTTGAAATAAAATGGCTGATGAGAGCGACCCGCACTCCTTCCGCTTCACTTGGCGAAATATAGAGGTTGCCTTGAGGAATTTCACAAAACTCTTTGAGCACCTTCTTGATTCGAGAAGAAGTTGCATCTTCTCGATTCACGACTTCATGGAGCTTTTGGAAAGCCTGCTGCTTTCTTGCCAGGTTGATGTGGTTCTCGATTTCGGTGTGATCGAAGTGGGTGGCAAAATAGAGATCGATTAGCGCGCGCTCATATTCATCGATCACCTCGTCTGCGTCTTCCGTTTCGTTTTTGAGCAAGTACTGAAGGGCCTTCTCGCGAACTGCTTCGGCACTGACGATGCCCCGCTCTTCCAGAGCGCTGAGGAAGATCCTGCGGATGTTCTTCTGCAGGTGTGGATATCTTAGTATCCGCTGTTGCAGGCGATACGCTTTGATCAGTTCGTCAATGCAGGTTGTTTCCCGTAACTTGGGTGCTCGATCCGTTTCCATAGTTAAACCCAGCCGCGAAGCTTGCAGGCCTCTGCTACTCGAGCTACAGCCAGCAAATAGGCGGCCCGTCTCAAACTGGTTTTCTTTTGTTGACTCATAGCGAAAACGCTCTGGAAGGCATGAGTCATCCGTTTATCCAAACGCCAATGAACTTCCTGCACTTCCCAATATAGATTGCTGGAATTCTGCACCTGTTCAAAATATGAGACGGTTACTCCACCTGCATTCGCCAAAAAATCGGGCAAAACGATCACGCCTTTTTCGTTCAATATTTTGTCTGCATCGGGAGTGGTCGGTCCATTTGCCAGCTCGCAGCAGATCTTACACTGCAACCCGGGCGCATTCTCTTTCGTGATCACATCTTCCAAAGCGGCGGGAAACAGCACAGTGGCGCCCAGCCCCAATAACTCATTGTTGGTGATCGCTTTGGCATTTGGGAACCCATTCAATTGTCCGTTCTTGAGCTTGAAATCGACCAATGTTTTGGCGTCTATGCCGAGAGGGTTGTAGACCCCGCCCTTGGAGTCGGATGCAGCTATGAGCTTGAGCCCCAAAATTTCCTCACCGAGCAGAGCGGCATTTTGACCGGCATTGCCGAACCCCAATACCGCCATGGTTTGGCCCTGCAGCTCGATATGATACATTTTCGCCGCCTCACGGGTTACGTAAATGCCTCCCCGGGCTGTCGCGTCACCCCGACCGTGCGAGCCTCCCAGCGCCACCGGTTTTCCGGTGATTACGCCCGGATGGTTTTCTCCCACAATCGTTTCGTACTCGTCCATCATCCATGCCATGATCTGAGGCGTAGTATATACGTCGGGTGCCGGGACGTCTTTGGTGACCCCGAGGAATTTGGCAAACGCCCTCATGTAAGCTCTCGCCAGCCGTTCTTTCTCACCTTCGGAAAGTTCTTTGGGATTACAGATCACTCCGCCTTTCCCACCGCCCAGCGGTATGTCCACGACTGCAGTTTTCCAGGTCATCCAGGCTGCCAGGGCACGTACAATGTCCACCGTTTCTTGAGGATGCCAGCGTATGCCTCCCTTGGCCGGCCCTCTGGCAGTATTGTGCTGTATGCGGAAGGCATGAAAAATTCGAGTTGAGCCATCATCCATGCGAACCGGAAGCGTGGCTTTGACCTCGTGCATGGGCCAGCGCAAAAGCTCGTGAGTTGCGGGGTCGAGACCGAGCTCTGCGGCAGCTTCATCCAGTTGCTGTTGTGCCGAGATGAAAGGGTTGAATCTGTCGTCCATGTCAGCTCCTTCGCTGAATTATCAGTTCAGTTGGGCGGCGCAACCGGCCCTTTGCGAAAAAGATTGGGCTGAAGTTACAGGTCGATCGAGGCTGGTAGAGATCGGTACGAACTTGCTTTACGAACAGCCCTTATAATTGCCCGAGAAGTCGCTTGAGCCGCAAGGGAACCGACGATGCTCACCTCCACTCCTTGCATCTCCCCACAGCTCATACTGAAAATCGTATCTCCATCATATAGGGTATGAGCGGGATAGACCGCTCTTGCCAGGCCATCATGGGCCATTTGAGCAATTTTTGTAAGTTGCGTCTTGTTGAATTTCACGTTGGTCGCAACAACTCCCACGACTGTATTTTGACCATCCGGGAACCCTCGCAGCCGTTGCAGATGATAAAGCTGAAGATCTGCATTGATCAAGGTACGGCTATCCGGGGCTTCTCGGCAGCCGGCGATCAGTCGATTCGAAGCGGGATCGACAATATCGCCAAAAGCATTGACCACCATCAACGCTGCTACCTCGACACCGCTTGGAGCTTTAATGCAGTAGCTGCCAAGACCACTTTTCATGCCCTGCGGCAAGCCGTAGATTTTTCCCACTGTGGCGCCTGTGCCGGCTCCCACGCACCCTTCAGCGACTGCTTCCGAAGAGGCTCCGCGGCAGGCCGCATAACCCAAAACAGCATCAGGGTAGCGATCGGAAGAATTTAGGCCCAAATCAAAAATCACAGCTCCGGCCACTATCGGGATGAAGCCGTGCCCGGTGTCAAAACCTATGTTTTTCTCTTTAAGATATTTACGCACCCCATCAGCCACCCCCAGTCCGAAAGCGCTTCCGCCCGTGAAGAAGATTCCGTGTACGCGGTCGACTAGGTTGAGCGGGTTGAGAGATTCCGTTCCATAAGTGCCCGGGGCGCCGCCACGAATATCAACCCCGGCTGTAGCGCCGCCAGTTGGCAATATGACGGTGCAGCCGCTCGGGGTGTCTTCCAACGAGGCGTGACCAACGCGAATGCCTGCAATCGCCGTCAGTGTGTCGTTGCCCATCTATAATTCTCCGAAATTTTGCACCAAATAACGATAGATTTCCCTGCCGATTTCAACTCCAGTTTCGATGATCTCCGGTCCGAATTGTCGCCCGGTTGCGGTGCGAAAAGTATCTACAATGCGCAGCATGCCTGTCATGCCCCAGGGAAAACGATCAATCAACTCCTGCGGAGTGATCTCCTGATGGTTCATCATACGCCACAAAGTGTGGGTGAACGTATCGGGTCCCCAGCGGAATTTGTCGGCATCGTAAAGGCAATCGCTAAGCAGCTGGAAAGAAGGCCTGCTGCAGACCTTCGGCTTGACGAACGCTTCGTGGTTGCGGATTGCCTGACAAATGCAGTCGATTTCCTCCTGCCCCAGTGAAAGCTCTTCCAGATACTGCACGGCCTCAACCGCGCCGGCCTCGGCATGGCTTTCCTGGCCGCGGCATATGTCGTGCAGCAATCCGGAAAACAAGCCAAGGATCATCAATCTTTCCAGTTGGGACGGTTCCATCGGATTTGACTCGAGCTCGACGTAGACAAGTGCTGCGCTGTCAATGCTGACCCTTGTACTGTGGTGTATACCGTGCCCGAGGTCCTCATTCAGGACCGGTTCGATCATTTCGCGCAAAAGAGTCACCAGTGGGTGAGCGAAGAAAATCTTACGGGCGAGGGCAAGTGGCGCCTTGAATTGAACATAAAAAGCCGGCAGTGAATGCCTTGAAGCGATCCGTTCAGCTTCCCTCTGTAATCTTAGAGCGATTTGGTTCATTAATGCGACCTTACCCCTGGAGGTTACCGACGAGAGCAAAATTATGAGCTACTGCAATCGATATTTTTCTACAATAAGGCGTCGAAAGCGTGGGGTATAAATCAGCTCAAAAGTCTCCTTCTTGTCCGGAAACAGTTCATAGGCTTTC
>JAVEVM010000054.1:0-9655 GCA_034005055.1 Desulforhabdus sp.
CCCCGAGCAAATGACTGAAATAAAGGAAAAGGTTTTAACCGGCCTGATCGATCGGGAACTGCTTTCTCAGCAAGCCCAAAAAGAGGGCATCAAAGTCGACAAAAAAGAGGTGGATGAACGGATTAACGCGTTAAGACAGAAGTTTCCCAAGGAAGAGGACTTCAAACAGACGCTGGATCGATTGAATTTGACCGAAGCCGGTTTGCGTGCACAGTTTGAAAAGGAATTGGCCATCAAAGCCATGCTGGATAAGAAGTATGCGGGCAAACTGAGCGTAACGGAAGCGGAAATGAAGAAATTCTACGATGAAAACCCGGATTTCTTTAAGTCTCCGGAAAGAGTGCGCGCCAGCCACATTCTGATCAAGGTCGATCCGGGCGCGAGCGAAGCTGATAAGGCGAAGGCTCGGCAGAAAATGGTGGATATCCAGAAAAAGGTGAAGAAGGGTGAAGACTTCGCTGCTCTTGCCAAAGAGCACTCGGAATGCCCAAGCAGTGCCAAGGGCGGCGATCTGGACTTTTTCCAGCGCGGTCAGATGGTGGGTCCTTTTCAGGATGCCGCGTTTGCCATGAAGGTCGGTGATGTGAGTGACATCGTTGAGACGCAGTTCGGATACCATCTGATTAAAGTCACCGATAAGAAAGATGCGGGGAAAGTCTCTTTCGAGGAATCGAAAGCAAAAATTAAGACTTACCTGGAACAGCAAAAAATGGCCCAGGAACTTAACACGTATGTAGCTGAACTGAAGAAGACGGCCAAGATTGAGAAGTACGTAAATTAAGGAGTACGACAATAAGGACTGGGCAAAAGGAACCTTAATCGTGCGTGATCAAGCTCGCCTCCGTTGGGGCAACAGGTATAAACAAAAGCGGGAGCGGGCTTGTTCAACAGCACTTGGGTGTATTCCGATATTCAAAATGGATCAGGAGCTTGTCCAGGCAAGCCTTTCTCCCGCCTGAAATGAGAGTGATACCGGCGCACCTTGGCTTATCGGCTGCAAGCCTGCAATTGCCGCCGGATGCTAATTCACGCTTAATAAAGTCTCAAACGCGCTGCTCGCTTGCTTTTAAACCGGCTTATTCCTCCTCCTGTCCGAGGCGCCGTGGGTTCAACCTTGCTTCCTTTGCGAACTGCCAAAGAAACCGTTATATTTTTTAAATTATGCAGTAGCAATAATGCCAGGCTTGTCCATGTTCATCAGCTTATAGAGACTATGTAATTTGCGATTTTTGCAGGGGAGGTGTTGGCGATGACAGAGTTTGTCCTTAGTGATGCCGACCGGGTGCAGCTTAAAAAACTGGGAATTTCCGAAGCTGAGGTGAGAAGGCAGCTGGAGATCTTTCAGAAGCCTTTGTTTAGTGTTGAACTGATGCGCAACTGCACGGTGGGAGACGGCATATTTAAGATTGATCCCGAAGAGACCGGAGACTACATAAATGCACAGCGCAAGGCTGCCCTGAAAGGACAATTTCTGAAATTCGTTCCCGCTTCAGGCGCCTCAACCCGAATGTTCAAATTCCTTTTTCAAGTTCAGCAGGCTGCAGATTCAATCTCATGGGAAGTAGTCAATCAAGCGGTGAGAAAGGGGGATGCCACCTTCGAAAAATTCAAGCGATTCATGGAGAACATTTCGCAATTCGCCTTTTACAAGGATTTAAAAGAGGTGATGTCGAGAAACGGTCTCGACCTGGAGCGGCTCATCGATGATGGAGAGCTCAAGCCGGTTTTGCAGTTTCTTTTGACCGCGCGTGGACTCAATTATGGCTCTATGGCAAAGGGACTGGTGAAATTCCATCGTTATCCCTCCGGCCATCGCACCGCTTTCGAGGAGCATCTGATCGAAGCTGCTGAGTACGTACGGAATGCCGATGGAGCCTGTCGGCTGCACTTCACGGTTCCATCGGCGCATCGGGAGTGGTTCAGCGACCTGCTGGAAAATGTCCGCGCGGACTATGAAAAGAAATACAACGTTCGGTTCAAGGTGGATTTTTCATTTCAGCAGCAATCAACAGATACGATTGCCGTCGATTTGCGCAATGAACCGCTGAGAGACGAAAACGATCTGCTGGTTTTTCGCCCCGGCGGGCACGGTGCTCTGCTGCAAAATCTGACCGCTCTACAGAATGACCTCGTCTATATAAAAAATATCGATAATGTGGTACCGGACTGTTTGAAGGGGGTCAGCAATTTCTGGAAGCGTGTTCTGGGAGGCATGCTGGTCACGCTGGAAGCAGAGGTCCACAAGTATGTGCGGCTGCTAAAACATGAAGCGACCGATGCCATCCAGGAAGAGGCGGAGAAATTCGCCCGCAATAGGCTCTGGATCGTTTTCCCGGAAGACTATACAGATTGGCCTTCATCGAAGCGGCATCGCTTCCTGCTGACCAAGCTCGATCGTCCTATTCGTGTCTGCGGGGTCGTGCCCAATGTGGGAGAACCTGGGGGAGCCCCGTTTTGGGTGCGTGAGGAGGATGGCACCTGTTCCATCCAAGTCGTTGAAAAGGCCCAGGTAAATTTCGATTCTCCCGAACAAGATGCTATCTGGAATTCATCGACGCACTTCAATCCGGTCGATCTGGTATGCTCGATGAGGAACTTTGAAGGCAAACCTTTCGATTTGAGACGTCATGTCAATCCGGATGCGGTTTTCATTGCGAAAAAATCGATCGCCGGTCGTGAGCTGAAAGCACTTGAGCTGCCCGGTTTGTGGAATGGCGCCATGGCGGACTGGACCACTGTATGTGTGGAGGTGCCCATCATTACTTTCAATCCAGTCAAGACGGTGGATGATCTGCTCAGACCCGAGCACCAGCAAAGCTCCTTCGTCAGCTGTTAGGCGACTGCTTGAAAATGGGTGTTCCTGCATCTCACGAGTCGCAGGCGCCCTGCATAAAGTGTCCTATCAGCCAAAATAAGTAAGTCGAGTAATTCAACCATGACGGCAAGCTTTAGTTATCTGGAATTGAGATCATTGCATGAGATTGCCAGGGTGTTGTCGCGTCCTGTGGAGCTGAAAGACCAGCTGCAACAGACCCTTGATCTTCTGAGCACCTGGCTGGGCATGGAGCGCGGCATGATTTCCATTCTTGATCTTCACACCGGTGAAGCGTGGCTCGACGTTGCCCGTGGAGTTGACGTGGAGACGACCAAGATCTGCTACCAGCCGGGCGAGGGCATCACCGGCAAGGTTGCCCAGACCGGCCGTCCCATGGGAATAGCCAATCTGAGCAATGAAGCACATTTCCTGGATCGCACCGGCGCTCGAAAGTCGTTAAACCGGGCGGAGCTTGCCTTTCTATGCGTTCCCATTTTGTACCAGGGCAGAGTAGTTGGAGTGCTCTCTGCGGATAAACTGGCCCATCAGGTGGAGAGCATAGAAGGTGAAGTAGAAATTCTGGGCGCCGTTGCAGAGCTTCTCGGAAAGATTGTCCACTTTCGAGCCGTAGAAGAAGAAAACCGACGTCTGCGGCGGATGCTGGCGGAGGCCAGACGGCCCAAGACCAATATCATCGGCCGCTCCAAGGTGATTCAGGAAGTGCTGCGCCTTATCGACCAAGTGGCCGATACCAACACCACCGTCCTGATCCATGGAGAGACGGGCACGGGTAAGGAGCTTGTGGCCAAAGCCATTCACGAAAACAGCCGCAGAGCCAAGGGACCGATGGTTCAGGTCAACTGCGCGGCAATGCCCGATACTCTATTGGAAAGTGAGCTGTTTGGGCATGAAAAAGGGGCTTTCACCGGGGCCATAACCAGAAGAAGAGGGCGCTTCGAAGAAGCCCAGGGAGGGACGATTTTTCTGGATGAAGTGGGCGAGCTTTCTCCAGTGGCCCAGGCAAAGTTGCTGAGAGTCCTGCAGGAGCGGGAGTTCCAACCATTGGGGTCGTCCCGCACTGTTAAAGTTGACGTTCGGGTAGTCACGGCCAGCAACAAAGATCTCGAACAGGAAGTTGCTACTGGCGCATTCCGTTCCGACCTCTACTATCGGCTCAACGTCTTTCCGATTTTCCTGCCGCCGTTGCGGGAACGAGGGCCGGATATCCTGCTGCTGGCCGATCATTTCGTGTCGAGATACGCTCAAGAGCTCGACAAGGATGTGCACCGGATATCGACCAGCGCCATTGACATGCTCATGTCCTATCATTGGCCCGGCAATGTTCGCGAACTGGAAAACTGCGTCGAACGGGCTGTTCTTCTGGCCAATGATGAAGTCATCGACGCTTTGCATTTGCCGCCAACTCTGCAGATGAAGCCGGCCGGCCTGCAGAGCATCAGTCGCGGCAAGCTGGAGGCGCTGGTTGGAGCATTCGAACGAGATTTGATCACCGATGCTTTGAAGGATGTTCGCGGCAACCAGTCGGAGGCCGCGCGGTTGTTAGGAACTACCAAGCGCATCATCCAGTACAAGGTGCAAAAATATGGGATAGACCCGCGGCGTTTTCGTACCAAATCCACCCTTTAACAAAGTCTCCGAGGATCGTAGTAGCCGTGCTGCAGTGGCCCTGCTGCATTGTGGCTCTATAGGATGCATTGCAGGAGCCGCTCGCCAATTCTCGCACAGGGACTCCGGTTTGTGCCCGGCTGTGACTGCGTCCCGAGGTATTCCGTGCAAACGCTATTTCAGACTGGGCTCTATCATATTCGGGTTGTTTGTCCGATCGACTTAAGTTTCACGGGCGCTGGAACGCGTTTTGCTTGTTCTTGTGCTTCGGCTTACCTCTCTTTTTGATGAAGCCGCATTCTAATTATCCAGGAAAGGAACACAAATGAAAAAGGTTGAAGCGATCATCAAGCCCTTTAAATTGGATGATGTTAAAGAAAAGCTTTCGGAAATCGGCATCAAGGGGATGACTGTTTCGGAAGTGCGGGGCTTCGGACGTCAGAAGGGGCATACGGAAATCTACAGGGGGGCGGAATACGTAGTCGACTTTCTACCGAAAATTAAAATTGAAGTGGTGGTGCCCGATAACCAGGTAGCCGAAGTGGTGGAAGCCATCCGGCAGGCCGCATACACCGGTAAGATCGGAGACGGAAAGGTCTTCGTTACTCCCGTTGAAGAATGTGTCCGCATACGCACGGGGGAGCAAGGAGAGATGGCTTTATAAGGGGGGCGAGAGTCTTCTTTTGCACTTGGCCCGATTTTGTATCTTTAGGTAATCAACCTTCAGCTGCACCTTACTACCACGCTTCAGCTGCACCTCGTTCTCAGGCTCCTGCGGGGGAGCGCATTTCCCAACGAAAGGACGGCATGGCACCAAAACGTTTTCCCAACCTGTTGAGACGATTAAAAGAGCTTCGTCGAGCTTTTCTCCAGTTGTGTCGCAACGATGTTCCGGGTCTGCTGGCTGCGCGCACCTATGCCGAATCCTTGCTCGGCAACCTGCAAAGATCCTTCGTTGAAGAAGCTCAGCTACGAGAAGGTTGGGCCTTAATTGCGGTGGGCGGCTTCGGCCGCGGCGAATTGAGCTATGCCTCTGATCTGGATCTTCTTTTTTTATATCGGAGTAGGCTGCCGGGAGTTTTGGAAGAGATCATTCATGAGTTTGTCTATGGCCTTTGGGATGGCGCCTTTGAAGTGGGGCATGCGACCGCGTCCATTTCCGCGGCAAAGACAATGGTGCGGGACGATTTCACCATTTTGACGAACTACCTTGAGCCACGATTCGTTGCCGGAGACAAGAAGCTGCATGCCGACTGGCGCAGTTCTTATTTGAAGGATTTCGGCAAACAGCGGCGCAAGAGGTTTCTGCAGAATCTTGTATATTACCGCGGTGGAAGGCTGCTTCAGTACGGAGAAAGCTCCTTTTTGCTTGAGCCGCATGTGAAGGAAGGCGTTGGCGGGCTTCGAGATTTGCACATCATCCGTTGGGCCGGGACGGTTTTCCTGCAGGACTCAACCTTTGGCGCACTGGTTAAAAAGGACCTGCTGACCCCGGATGAACAACTTTGGCTGGAGCAGGCCTATGACTTCCTCTGGAGGGTGCGGCTGCAGCTTCACCAGTTGACCGGCCGTCGCCAGGATCACCTGTTCTTTCCGGAGCAGGAGCAAATTGCCGTCAAATTAGGATTTTTGGACGGTCCTCAAGGCTCGGCGGTCGAAGCATTCATGCGACTTTACTACCGGCACACGGCGCGTGTTAGAAGAACCACCCAGTTTTTTCTCGATCGGCTGAAAGAGAACAACAGGAGCACACTGCGCATTCATGTCAAACGACGAATACTGCCCGGTCCGTTTCTACTTGAAGGGCAGCACCTCCATTTTATGGAGCCGGAATGGATCGAGAAGAACCCCTCGCTGCTCATGCAATTCTTCCGGCAGGCAGCCAAATCCAACGCCCACTTTCATCATCAAGCCGGGCAGGTTATTCGAGACAATCTGGATGCTTTTGCACGAAAAGGGCGAACCGATGCCGCAGTGGTCGAACAATTTCTGGAAATTTTGCTGGAGCCGAACCAGGCTTTCAGGGTTCTCAAGGTGATGCATGAAACGGGCTTTCTCGATGCATTCCTGCCGGAGTTTGCCGCCGTGCGCTATCGTGTTCAACACGATGTCTATCATCTCTACACTGTAGACGAGCACCTGTTGCGAACCGTTCGCGAGCTCCACCAAATGGAGCAGCAGCCAGAGGATGCCGGCCTACGCCTGGATCTACAAGATATCTTCAGCAAGTTGAAGGATCGTCGTATTTTGTTTCTTGCCGCCCTGCTGCACGATATCGGCAAGGGTGAAGGAAAGAGCCATGCTCTTCGAGGCGCGGCGATGGCCGAAAGTGTTGCCGAACGGCTCGGTTTGAATTCCGAAGAGGCCGATTTGTTGTGCTTTTTGATCAGGAATCATCTCATACTGGCCGAAACGGCTCTAAAGCGCGATCTCATGGATGAAAAGCCGATCTTGCGCTGTGCTATGGAGATTGGCGAGCGAGACCGTCTGCATATGCTGTATCTGCTGACTATTGCCGATTCCAGAGCAACCGGTCCGGGTGCCTGGAATACATGGAAGGCTTCTCTTCTACGGGAGCTTTACAGCAAAGTCGATCGTCAATTGCAGCGGGGTGAGTGGCAGCGGGAGGATGTGCAAAGACGCTCGCGGCAAGTGCAACAGGAAGTCCTCAGTATGTTTGCAGGCTCTGCCGAGCATGAGCAGGTAAACCGATGGCTGGATACGGTCTCCTTTCGCTATTTGCTCTCTCAAAGCTCCGAAGCCATTGCACAACATTACTCGCTCGAAAAACAACTGGCGCAAAGCCCACTGGCGGTTGAAACCCGGCCGGCCGAGGGTGAAATGTGGCAAATTGCCATAGCCACCAAAGATCGGCCGGGACTGTTTGCCATCATAACGGGTGTGCTGTGGGCCCGTGGATTGAATATTCTCTCTGCAGACATTTTCACCAGACAGTCGGGTATTGCCATGGATATTCTCCGCGTAGAAAGGCTGCCCGATCCCTTGCACCCAGCTGAGCTATGGAACAAAGTGCGCAACGATTTGGAGCAGTCTCTCCAGTCGAGATCTTATCTGAACGATTTGCTCGCCGCTAAGCAACAGCCCTCATTGCTGCAGCAAAAGAGTGCGCCGCGCAAGGAAGATCGGATCGTTATCGATGAGGAAGCATCGGATTTTTATACCATCATTGAAGTTTATACCTGGGACCGTCCCGGAGTTCTTCACAGCATTACCAACGCTCTCTATCAGCTCGACCTGACCATTCAAGTGGCGAAGATTTCTACCCCGGGTGCTCAAGTGGCCGATGTCTTTTATGTAACAGATTTGCACGGAAGCAAGCTGCTCGATTCGCGTGCACACGAAATTGTCCGCACTAAGCTGCTGCATGCATTGGCAGACACCGCTTGAGCATACATTTTTGTATCTTCCCGAGCGTGTCTATCGTAAATTTATAAGTTTCTGTAATTTCAACTAATTTAGTCAACGACCGCACTACTGCAGCAGTTTTGGACTCATAACCTTTCTCGAATAGGTACATTTTTGTTCTTATTTTGGCCGTTCACCGTCGCTTAGCACAATAAAGTGATCCGATGCTGTGGGTGTGCGAAGCGCATCTTCGTTGCCTGTAGATCCTCTCAGGACTGAACGGTTTCCCCTTAGTTTCAGCAACTAATTTAGAATATTGCCTTTTTTGACCGACAGCAGGTGCTCTGGAAGCGTCGCACGGCAAACGCACGCAAGAAAATCGTTTCTGTGGAGTGTTTGGCAAGCAACTTGCCTAAAGATGCCAAGAACTTTGAAAGTCATTATCGACCAGTTAAGGAGGATTTTAGTATGACGCCGAAAGAAGTAGTGGCCTTCGCTGAAGAGCAGGGCACCAAAATGGTGGACTTTAAATTCTTGGATTTCCTGGGGACTTGGCAGCACTTCAGTGTGCCCGTTGCCGAGCTGGATGAAAGCTCCTTCGAAGACGGCTATGGTTTCGACGGTTCCAGCATCAGAGGATGGCAGCCCATCAATGCCAGTGACATGTTAGTGATCCCCGATCCGACTACTGCCGTGATGGACCCTTTCATGGCAGTGCCGACCCTGACGCTGATCTGCAACATTGTGGATCCGGTGACCAAAGAAAAGTATACCCGAGATCCGAGACACATCGCGCAGAAGGCTGAAGCGTATCTGAAATTTACCGGTATAGGGGATGCGGCCTATTTTGGTCCGGAAGCAGAATTTTTCATTTTTGACGACATCCGTTTCGACTCGGCTTCCCAATACGGATTCTACTTCATCGATTCGGTGGAAGGAATCTGGAACAGTGGTCGGATCGAGAATCCCAACCTGGGATACAAGCCGCGCCACAAGGAAGGCTACTTTCCGGTTCCGCCCGTTGACACACAACAGGATCTGCGCACGGAGATGGTGATGATGATGCAGCAGGTGGGGCTCAAGGTCGAATGTCAGCACCATGAGGTGGCCACCGCCGGGCAGGCAGAAATCGATATGAAAGCCGCTCCTTTGGTCAAGATGGCGGACAATCTGAAATGGTATAAGTATGTCGTAAAAAATGTCGCACGCCGCAATTGCAAGACCGTCACCTTCATGCCGAAACCGCTTTATGGCGACAACGGGTCGGGCATGCATATCCACATGAGCATCTGGAAGGATGGAAAGCCCCTCTTTGCCGGCGATAAGTATGCGGGTTTGAGTGAAATGGCGCTGCATGCTGCCGGCGGAGTCCTCAAGCATGCGGCGGCCATTTGTGCGATCACCAATCCTACCACCAACTCATATAAGAGGCTTGTTCCCGGCTATGAAGCTCCTGTAAACCTGGCCTATTCAAGCCGCAATCGCAGCGCTTCGGTGCGAATTCCGATGTACTCGCCTTCGCCCAAACTAAAAAGGCTTGAAATTCGCTTCCCGGATCCCTCCTGCAACGGTTATCTCGCATTCAGCGCTCTACTGATGGCTGCCCTGGATGGGATCGAAAACCGCATCGACCCGGGTGAGCCCCTCGATCGTGACATCTATGCGATGGCGCCGGAAGAACTGGCCAATGTGCCCTCGACGCCGGGATCTCTGGAAGAGGCCCTGAATGCCTTGAAAAAAGATCACGAGTTCCTTTTGAAAGGTGACGTATTCACTGAGGATGTCATTGCAAAATGGATCGAATACAAGACCAAAAATGAAGTGGACGCGGTCAGAATGCGGCCTCAT
>JAVEVM010000055.1:0-9633 GCA_034005055.1 Desulforhabdus sp.
AAAAAGCCAAAGCGGCGATAAAGATCCCGGTCATCGGCAACGGCGACGTCTCCTCGCCGGCATTGGCGACGCAAATGATGAAAGAAACCGAATGCGACGCCGTCATGATCGGTCGAGCAGCTCTCGGCAACCCCTGGCTCTTTGCAGCTGTTGCGACGCAGTGGGGATATCAACCGTCATATGGTGTTCCGGAAGATTGGGCGGATTTCACGGATTCTGTGAGTGCTCACTTTGAAAATTACCTGGTTGAAAAACGAATACCATCAGGACATTGCCGTCAGATATTGATCTGGTACTCCAAAGGTCTACCCGAATCCAGCAGACTGCGCTCCAAATTGTACGCACAGGAGCAGCCGGAGGAAATGCTTCATTGTTTTTGTGCCTGGGTGCAAGAATTGGAGGCCAGGGGTCTGTCGTTTCAAATAAATAAGAATTGCAACGGAGCAAATGGGAGTCTATAAGCAAAAGAGGGCTGCTTTTGGCAAATGGACGCAAACGGCTTGCAAGCTTCTGAAAAATCGTGGCATCGAGTGAGTGATTGTTGATGAAAGTAACTGTGGCCAAAACGGCCGGCTTCTGCCGAGGAGTAAGAGATGCTCTGGATGTGACGCTCGAGGCGATTAAAGGCCTGCAGGATGGAGAAAGCATCTGCACATTCGGTCCTCTAATTCATAATCGGCAGGTCTTGGCGATGCTCGAAGAGAAGGGGATCATAGCCGAAGACAAGATTGAGAACTGTGCGGGAAAGAAGGTGGTCATCCGCGCCCACGGCATTCCGCCGCAAGAGCGCAAGAGACTGCGCAGAGTCGGCGCCAGCCTGCTGGACGCTACCTGCAAACGGGTGGCAAGGGTACAGGCGGCGATCAAGAGGCACGCCAGAAAAGGATTTCATACGGTTATCGTAGGAGACGCCGATCACGCTGAGGTCATTGGGCTGATGGGATACACTGAAGGGCGCGGGGTAGTCATCAGTCGCCCGGAACAGGTTGACGAGCTCCCGGATAACTGGGACCACGTACTATTGGTGGCACAGACTACTCAAAATGAGGAAATCTTCCGAGCCATTCAGGAGAGGTTTCGGAGCAAGTACCCGAATTCCATGATAAAGAACACCATTTGCGGCTCTACCCACGAGCGACAAAGCGAAGTAAGGCAAATGCGCTCTCAGGTGGAAGCGCTCGTAATTGTCGGCGGATATCATAGCGGCAACACCATCCGTTTGGCCGAAGTTGCCAAAGAGTGTGCAACTCCCACGTATCATGTTGAAACGGAAACGGAGCTGGATGCGCAGGAGATGAAGCGCTACTCCTCGGTCGGTGTATCGGCAGGGGCATCCACACCCAACTGGATGATCCGCAATGTGGTCCGGTACCTGGAATCCATCCAACCCGAGCAGAATGATGTCAGGTTTACGATCAAGCGCATCCTCGAGCCTTTAGTTTACAGCAATGTGTTTGTGGCTTTCGGGGCTGCTCTTTTGACAGCAGCAGGGCAGGCGTTGACGGGTAATCCCGGCTCATTGAGTTACTGTCTCATGGCCGCTTTTTATGTTTTTGCCATGCATACCCTGAACCTGTACCTGGACCGGGATGCCATGCGGCTGAACGATCCAGGACGAGCGGCCTTTTATCAACACTGGAAAGGCATTTTCACTTCGATATCCATAGCCGCCGTGGCGGTTTCGTTATGGATGGCGGCGGCCGCCGGCGTTTTGGCTTTTCTTGCCCTGGGCCTATTAGTTTTGTTTGGATTGCTTTACGCCGTACCGTTGTTTTTGCCGACCTGGTGGCAACGGTTGTCTGTTCTCAAAATCAAGGATATTCCCGCATCAAAAACGCTTTTCGTGCCCGTTGCGTGGGCCAGCACCACCGTGATACTCCCTTACCTGGGAAATTTTTGGAGTAACTTTCAACAAACCCTGTATGCATTTTGGATCATTGCCCTGTTTGTATTGATAAGAACGGCATTATTGGACTTCCTGGCTGTCCAAGGCGATCGTCTGGTGGGCAAGGAAACGATTGTCGTTCTATTGGGAGAAACCAGAACCTGGCACTTTATTTCGGCTATTCTGGGACTTCTCGCCGTCTCCCTTATGCTTGGCCCGATCAGCGGACTCAGCACCGCGTTCGCTTATGCCATGCTTCCGGGAGTCGTTGCTTATGGCTGGTGTCTTCGAATGTGCTTGCAAAAGCCCTTGAAAGAAGACCCCGTTTTCGAAACGATCATCGAATCGGTCTTGATTGGGATGGGTCTTTGCGCTTTACTGTACAATTTCATAATCACTTTGTGGCTCACCTAACCTATCTATTTTGCTGAAATTCTATTCTTGTCGAGTTGCGCGGACAGACGATTTCTGTTAATCTTCCCTCGCGTTCCCAACATTAGAGATCTTTCCTATTCTGACCTGCCATCCCTCGGTAGAATGGTATGCAATTTTTGAGTCGGCTGAATTTCCAGACCAAGATCATTCTGGTTACCTTCATGATGGTTGTGGTGGTGGTTTTAGGCGGTGCCATAGCCATTGATCGCATTGTTGTGCCGGCGATGGCCAGGGATGTTCAGGATGAAGCGTGGCGCATCGCCGGAGGAGTTCTGGAACAGACTCGAGAAGTCCTGGGAAAAAGGTGGACCAGGCCGGTGGAAATGCTCGATTCCAGACTCTCCTTGATCTTCCATGTACGCGCCAAGCTTTTGTACGTCGAGCTGCTCGATGACGCCGGAGAGCCGTTGTACTGGATGGGCGATGAAAAATATCGCGAACGGGGCCAATCCAGGCCGATTGAGCAACAAAAGAACGGCATGCTCCTTTCGAGATGGATCGCATCTAATCATTCGATTTATGAAGTCGAGCTCGCCGAAAAAGGAGGGCGACCGCCTTTTCGCTTCTCTATGGTGCGCGTTGGTGTCAGCGCAGGATCGGTGCATAGACTGAGCAGTCAGTTATTTAGGATGCTATTTATAGGGACCTTGTTCATCCTGGTTTTCAGCTTCTTCATAATCCGATGGTTCTCGGACATGATAACGCGACCCGTGGATCGGCTTTTGCGCATGACCGATCTGCTCGCTAAAGGCAAGCTGGAGGATGTGATCAAAGGAGTGGAAAAGGCTCCTCCATGTCTTCGGAAGCTGCAACGGTCGCCCGCCAGGTTTGCAGCCGAATATTATATTCCGGCTTTCTGTCCGGCAGTCGGCCGGGAGCCTTCGCGATATTCACCGGCGTTTTTGCGAAGATCGCCCGGCGAGCCCTGCGACATATGCGAAGTCTTCATGCATCCAAGCAGCGATGAGCTCACCCGGCTCCTTTTTGCTTTCCAGTATATGGCCGTCAAGATCAAGGCATACCAGGAAGAATTGCGCCAGCGCTACGAATTTGAAGAACGCTTATGCGAGGCATGCCCGGACGGGATTATGGCCAACGATCGGGAAGGCAAAATCATTCTCTACAATGAAGGGGCACAGCGGCTCATCGGCTATGAGCCCAAAGAGGTGCTTAATAAGCTGTCGGTCCATCAGATTTATCCTGAAGGCGAGGCCCACAAAATCAAAAAAGCCCTTTTAATCGATGATTACGGCGGCCCAGGCGTGCTGCTGGATTACACAACCCAGCTGATTCGCAAAGACGGCCGGGCAATTCCCATTCGATTGTCGGCAACCATATTGTATGACGATCAGCAAGAGATCGCCGTTGTGGGGTACTTCCATGACCTTAGCGAGTTGCACGAGCACATGACCGCTCTGGTGGAGACCAATGAGCGCCTCAATGAGGCGAATAGAGAACTGGCTCGACTGAATAATCGCTATTTGGATATGCTCGGATTTGTCACCCACGAGCTCAAGTCCCCGATTGCCAATAGTTACATGAGCGCCAATGCACTGCGCCAGGAGATCTTCGGCACGCTGGCAACGGAGCAGACGATCATGGTGGAGGCAATCTGCCGAAACCTGGATCAATCGATGGAGATGATCCGGCATTATCTGGACTTGTCGCGCATTGAAAAAGATGAGATGGCTGTTGTCCCGCAACGAACACGGCTCCTCACAGACGTGATCGAGCCCGTGGTAAAAGGGCTGACCAGCGCAATCTTGGAGCGAAATGTAACAGTGAGCATGGACGTACCCCCTGAGCTCGAGTGGTCGCTCGATCCTGAGCTGTTTCGCGGCGTATTCTCCAACCTTTTGAACAATGCCTTGAAATACGGCGACAAATCGGGAATCATCCGAATCACGGCGAAAGATCTCGGCACTCGCATACGGATGGAGGTATGGAACAGCGGCCCAGGTATCCTTCAGGAAGATCAAGGCAAGCTGTTTCGCAAGTTTCAACGATTACAGGCCTCCCGGCAGTCTTCAGTGCGAGGAACCGGGCTTGGACTGTTCATTACCAGAACCGTTGTGCAAAAGCACGGCGGCAAGATCTGGGTAGAAAGCACCGAGGGCGAATGGGCTAACTTTATAATGGAGCTGCCAAGAGTTGAGTGATGCCCGCAAGAGAAAGCCGGGAGTCGGACGAAGCTCATACTCTTGCCGTGGAATGAAAGACTTTGACCCATAAAATGCACAAGATTTTTGATTCGGTTACAAAAGTCGGCAATGTACCCGGGTACTATAAAAATATCCAAAACAGTGCGAGAGGAGGGATGATGAATGGCTCAGGATAAGATCTTGCTGATTGACGACGATCCCAGCTTCTTGGAGATCACCGGCGCTATTTTGAGGCGCTTTGGCTACGAAGTGCTGTCGGCCAACAACACGGCTGATGGGCTTAACTACATTGAAACTGAAAAACCTAACCTGTTGATACTGGACATCATGATGGCGACGATGGACGAAGGCCTCCAGTTTGCCGTAAAGCTCAGGCAAAATGAAACGCTGCATCATTTGCCGATCATCATTGTTTCGGCTCAACCCGACACGGAAATGGGCTATGCCCGCAATCTCGAAGATGATCTGGATTGGATTGCGGCGGACATCTTCATGGAAAAACCGGTAGACCCTCAGGCATTGAAGCACAATATCGAGCTTCTGTTGAAGAAAGATTAATCGCTCGGGGATTTGCTGTTTATGAGCGTTGCACACCTGTTTCGAAAGTGGTCCGACGCGGTCTCACTATGCACTTCCGCTTCCTCCTGTCCGACTTTGCTCTGATTTACCGCTGTCTCGCGGCTGTCTGGCCCCTGAGAGGATTCATGGCAAAATACTCAACAAAGCAGAATTCATTTGGAGGAAATTGATGAATAATACGGTAAAGATTCACATAGATGGCAAGGCCGTGGAAGCTCCGGCAGGTAGCACCATTTTGGACATCGCCAGGCAGGAAGGTATCTACATCCCCACCCTGTGCCATTCTCCTCTGCTGCGTCCACTGGAAAACTGCCGTTTATGTGTTGTCAAAATTGCCGGAGAGAAGAAGTATAAAGCAGCATGCAGCACTCCCGTGTCTGAGGGCATGGATATCACCACACAGGGTGACGACCTGCAGCAGACCCGAAAATTTCTGCTGGAGCTGCTTCTTGACACTCACTACGGAGACTGCGTCGCGCCGTGCTCGGTCAGATGCCCGGCAAATGTGGACATTCAGGGATATTTGGCGCACATCCGCCATGGCGAATATCGTGAAGCGGTGCGGCTCATTAAAGAAAAAATACCAATGCCGGCAACGATCGGGCGGGTCTGCCCGCATCCCTGTGAAACCGTGTGCCGCAGGCATCTTGTGGATGAGCCCATTGGCATCAATTTGTGCAAGCGGTTTGCTGCCGATTTCGAATACAAATCGGGCGAGCGAATCCATCCCGATCTGCCCGCCCCCAGCGAGCACCGGGTTGCCATTGTGGGGGGCGGTCCGGCAGGCTTGAGCGCGGCCTATTACTTGAGGACTCTCGGCCATGTGAGTACGATCTTTGAAGCCCAAAGCAAATTAGGCGGCATGCTCAGATACGGCATACCCGAATACCGGCTTCCCAAAAAACTGCTCGATTGGGAAATCGACGGGATACTCAGCCTGGGAATAGGAGTAAAGGCCGGAGTTCGCTGGGGCCAAGACTTCACCCTCGATGATTTGAAGAAGGAAGGCTATGATGCCATTTTTATAGCGGTAGGAGCCTGGGCGGTTCGCAAGCTCGGCATTGTCGGCGAAGATCTGCAAGGTGTAGTACCGGGGGTGGATTTTCTTGCGCAAATTGCAGCGGGCGGCATGCATCGATCAATGACTGTCGGGAAAAGAGTGGCGATCATCGGGGGCGGCAATGTGGCCATTGATGCGGCTCGCTCATCACTTCGTCTGGGAGCCGAAGAAGTGACCATTCTTTACCGGCGCTCTCGCAATGAAATGCCCGCCAGCCACGAAGAAATCGAAGCAGCACAAAAGGAGGGTGTGAATATCCAGTTCCTGGTCGCTCCTACTCAACTGTACGGCAACAACGGCTCGATCAATCAGGTGCAGTTCATTCGTATGGAGCTTGGAGAACCGGATGCCGGAGGCAGGCGGCGACCGGTACCGATTGAAGGCTCCGAAGTGACCATGGAAGTGGATCAGGTTATCAGCGCCATCGGGCAATATCCTGAGATTCCCTTGCCCGAAAATGACGGCTTCGTGGCAAAACTGCCCTTGACCCGATGGAGCACTCTTGGCGGCGACCCGCGAAGCATGCACACAGGTCAGGAAATGATCTTCATTGGCGGTGACGTGTTTCGAGGCCCTGATACCGTGGTGGCTGCCCTGGCAGACGGCCGTAAGGCAGCGTATTCCCTGGACCGGTATTTCCGTGCCGGCATGGTACAACCCGAGCCTCTACATTTCAACATCAGTAAGGGCGATCTGGAGAGCATCGACCGCGAACCGTTCAGCGTTCTCAGAACTGCTTCGCGCGAATCAATGGCTGAGCTCGAAACACAGAAGCGCATCAATAACTTCCTGGAAGTGGAGCTCGGCCTGACCGAAGAGCAGGCCCAAAGAGAAGCGGGCAGGTGCCTGGTGTGCGGCTGCTCTGCCGCCTTCGACTGCCGGCTCAGAGAACTGATGAACGAGTTTCAGGTCGATTGGAGGGATCAGCCGAGCAAAAAGATCCATTACCAGCGAGTGGCTGCGGTCGACACGCATCCCAACATTGCGCTGGACCCCAACAAATGCATACGATGTGAACGCTGCTACGTGGCCTGCGCCGAGTTTCAGGTATCCAGCGCAATCGATTTTAAAGACTGGCCGCGCTTTAACGAGCGCTGCGTTGACTGCGGACTCTGTGTGGACCTGTGCCCCACCGGAGCGTTAATGGAAAAGCGCGAGGGCCGTCCTGTGGAGCGGCTGGACTGGAGAACCGAAGCCACCCATTGCATACATTGCGGGTGCGGTTGTCAGTTGAATCTCAAGCTCAAAGGTGAAAAGCAGGTTTTCATTAGCGACGCTTCCCGGGTGCCGCCGAACTGGTCGTCCACCTGCCGTCTGGGGCGGTTCAGGATTTACGATTCTCTATGGTTTGGAGAACGTGTGGTGCAGCCGATGATTCGTCAAAAAACCCGGCTTAAGGAAGTCTCCTGGCCGAAGGCAATCAAATCCTTGCTGGAAGGCTTCCGGAGCGTCCAGGAGCGATTCGGCTCCAAAGCACTGGGCGCATTGGCTTCGCCGCGGGCGACAAATGAATCCCACTATCTGCTGCAAAAGTGGCTGCGCGCAGGATGGCAGAGCAACGGCCTCGATTTTCCTGGTCGAGAATCGCGCGAGAAGCTCTGGAGCCTGATGCAGCAATACAGCGACCGGCAGGGAGTGAGCAATGAACTGGCAGGGTTGGAGAAGGCGAAAGCTATCTTCATATGTGGCGATGAAATTGAGACTGCGGCCCCGGTGGTGGCCACGACGATTCGACGCGCGGCGCGAAACCGCAATATTTCGGTGTGGCAATTGGCCAGCCGTCCCGACGACTTGACGGCAGCCGCATCCATTGCCCTGCACGCTGCACCGCGGGAGTGGCAAACGATAGTGCAGGCGCTCGGTCGAGTCGCAGGAGCCAAAGGCAAATCCTCCGCAAAGAAAGAAGGGGAATTTAATCCCGCCGAGCACGGGATCGGCCACGAGCCATGGGAAAACCTGGTGAAAGCTTTCGCCGACTCTTCATCGGTAGCAATAGTCTTCTCCGAGGATCTTCTGAGCTCCGAGCAAACGGCCGGCGTGGTCGAATCCTTGTTCCAGCTTGCACAGGCATCAGGGCATTTGGCAGGAGCCAACGGAGCCGGGATGTACCCCGTCACCTCGGAGATCAACTCCACGGGTGCACTGCTCATGGGAATTACTCCAAACATGTTGCCCGGTTTCTCCGCTGTTTCGAGTGCCCAGGACCGGAGCAGATTCATGAGCGCGGGACAGGTATCGGAGCTTCCCGGAGAGCCCTGGCCTGCCCTTGAGACAGCGCTGGAAAGAAGGGAAATTAAAGCATTGCTGGTGCAAGATGCCGCCCTGCTGTGGAAGAAAAACCCTGAGCGCTGGCGGCATCTTTTGAGCGATCTGGAATGCCTGGTAATGTTGGAGAGTGTGCCCAGCCCGGCCACGGACCTGGCACATGTGGTTCTTCCTGTGGCGGCCTACGGGGAACAAGACGGCACCGTTATCAATCTGGAAAGGCGCTTGCTGCGCCTGCAAAAAGTATTTCCCCAGGAAGGCAAATCTCTGGCGGACTGGGATATTCTCAAACAGATTATGGCGACCCAGGGAATTTCTTTCCCGCGAGATATGGCCGCCATCCATCAGGAAATAAGCGCCCTGGTGCCGCATCTCAGGGGCTTTGACTGGAGCGAAAATAGTGAAAAGCCGATAGTTGCACTGAAGGCCTAGGCTGTCCGAGAATGCCTCTTTTGTCATTTCGAACGGAGCGAAGCGTAGTGAGAAATCTGTAAAATCAGCCACTTGCAAGCACAAGATTTCTCGCCTTCGGCTCGGAATGACAGTTCTCGGACAAGCCCCTAGTTTGCAGCTGGAAAGAAACAGAGCTCCCCAGTCCCCTCGTTCCCAAACTGAGCTTGGGAACGAGGGAATTGAATTTGGGAACAAAAGAAGGAAGCTCAGCTTGCGAACAAAGGATTAGAAGTAAGGATAACTAAGGCTACAATAGAAGATTAAGATCTCAACCTAAACGAGTACAGCGATTCTCATTTTGGAGCTCGTACTTGGCGTAGGGTGGGTGAAGCGAAAGCGTAACCCACCGCCAACCAAGTTTTTGGTGGGTTGCGGCGCAAAAAGACGCGCCTCCACCCACCCTCCGAAAAAGGATCAGCAGTCAAAATGAGAATTGCTGAAACGAGTATGGCTGCCGTGGTCAGTGTCATAATTCCCACTTACAACCGCGCCTCCTTCCTCAAAGAAGCCCTCGATTCGGTTCTACTGCAGCAAAACGCCGAGATGGAAGTGATCGTGGTCGACGACGGCTCCACCGACGACACTGCCGCCATTGTCGAATCCTTTGGGCGTGCTGTCACGTACCTCTATCAGTCCAACGCCGGAGTGAGCGCCGCCCGTAATACGGGGATCAAGGCGGCCCGCGGAAGATGGCTGGCGCTTCTGGATTCCGATGACTTGTGGCTGCCGGGAAAGCTGCAGTTTCAGCTCGAGCTTCTGAATCGGCACAAGGATATCAAGATTTGCCAGACGGA
>JAVEVM010000056.1:0-9625 GCA_034005055.1 Desulforhabdus sp.
TTCAACCGAACACATCATATTTATTTCGCAATTTACAGTTACTGACAATTGGTGTCGAGCGTTTTCCCGAACCGAAGGAAGGGGCAAGGATGTGTGGCCTGCTTGCAGAAATCGGAGCGGAGCGGATATGGTTCGATTTTTTGCGCAGGATGGGGCGTAGGGTCACAAATGTGAGCATGAAGACGCCATAGTCGCAGACACCTACGCATAGACCTCATCCCATGACTTTCCGCTTCTTACATCGGCGAGAAGGAACCGTGCCCCTTGATTGTCGGTTGGATTGAACACAGCATCCTTTGAAAACTCTGCTCTGCGAGCTCGATGCCAGAACCATAATTTGACGTTTCACACTGCTCGTTATAGAAATACGACATTGGTTAAGCTGAATACTGTACGGATGGCGTGAACGTATTGGCAAAGGGGCAGATTGTTATTCAGGCGGTTGATCGGTGTCAGGAACATGGGTGAAATTGTTTATTTGAGAAAAAGACGGTTTGGAGACGAGTAGAAGCTTGAGGCATTGGGGCGAATGACTCAGTTGGGGGCTTGTGCTCCAAGCAGCGGGAAATCAAGGCGCAGTATGGCATTTCCTTTGGCGACTGTTGTAAGCTATTGGTGAAAGAAGAGCGCGGCTAATGAACGATATTGGCAAAAAGGGAGGGAAAAGCTTCTGGGCGAAGCTCAGGCGTTCTTCTGTCATTGATTTGGTCAAATTCGCTCTGCTGGTTATGGCTATTTTCTGGCTGCTCAGAGCCGGCGTCGAAGGGCTCGGCTACCACTGGCAGTGGTATCGCATTCCGCGCTATATCTTCAGCTTTGAGGCAGGACGGTTTACCGCCGGTCCACTTTTGGACGGGCTCCTGGTGACCTTTTACATTTCCGGGTTGAGCCTGGCCCTCTCCTTTGCCTTCGGCTTGATCGCTGCTCTGCTCCGCCTCTCACATTCCTACGTCGGCAGATTTGTCGCGCGCGCTTACCTGGAGCTGATTCGCAACACGCCCCTTTTGGTACAGCTGTTTTTTATTTATTTCGTGCTCGGCCCGGTGCTCGACATCGACCGGGTGGTCTCCGCCGTGTTGGCCTTGAGCCTGTTTGAAGGCGCCTATGCTTCAGAGATCTTCCGCGCCGGCATCCTTTCGGTGCGGCAGGGTCAATGGGAAGCTGCCTACAGCCTGGGGTTGAGCACTTTTCAAACCTACCGGCGAATCATCCTCCCACAAGCCCTCCGTTACGTGCTGCCGCCGCTCACCAACCAGGCGATTTCGCTTATCAAAGACTCGGCACTGGTAAGCGCCATTGCCGTTTACGACCTCACCATGCAGGGGCAGGTGATCATCGCGGAGACCTTCCTCACATTCGAGGTGTGGTTCACCATTGCCGCAATTTATCTCATGATTACTGTGACGCTTTCGATCATGGTCAATATTCTCGAAAACCATCTAAGGATAGAGGCTTGACAAGGGAAGTATCCGTTCCCACGCAAGATCATGAGGCTAGGTGAAATCATGTCAGGGCTCCGACCTGAAAGGTAAGGAGAAATGTTGCCGACGATGGGGAAAGTTCGTTCCGCGAGTCGAAATATTCAAGAGTACTTCTGGAAGCTACTCCCAACAAATGCGCATGCTGTGTTGTTTGTGTTAGAAGGATGGCGGTGAAAAGAAAGCGGGTCAAGTTAAGTTCGTTGGATGTAGCTTTGATGCTACTGGCTGCATCCGCGCTGTTCTACCTGGCCTATCGCGTCAAGGTCGGGCTGCATTACCAATGGAACTGGGGCGCGATTCCGCAGTACCTGTTTCGCTTTGACGAACAGGCTGGCAAATGGGTGCCCAATCTGCTCACCCAAGGGCTTCTCACTACTATCCGCTTGAGCTTCTGGGCGACCCTGCTGGCTGCCCTGCTGGGTACCATTGGAGGCTTTTTCCGCATCAGCCCGAGCCTGTTCAAACGGCTGGTGGGACGGACCCTTGTCGAGCTGATCCGAAACACCCCGCCACTGGTGCTGATTTTCATCTTTTATTTTTTCGTCAGCGACCAGATCATGCCCTTTCTGGGTGTCGACGCGCTGGTCCGATCCAGCTCCCCAGGCATTCGGGCGGCTTTGACATTGTTTTTTGCACCTCCACATTTTCTTTCCGCCTTTCTTTCTGCCACGCTGACCCTGGCCTTTATCGAGGCTGCCTATATCACCGAAATTGTCCGAGCCGGTATTCAATCCATCGAGAAGGGGCAGTTCGAAGCCTCTGCCGCACTCGGCCTTTCCAGCTGGCAGCAAATGCGCCATGTCATTCTGCCGCAGGCCATCCGAAGAATTCTGCCGCCTCTTGCCGGCCAGTTTATTTCAACCATAAAGGATTCCGCCATCGTTTCCGTGATTTCGATTCCGGAGCTTACCTTTCAAGGAATGGAACTGATGGCCGCGACCTATCTCACCTTCGAATGCTGGATCACGATCACGGTGCTGTACCTTGTTTTAACCCTGAGCCTTTCTCTCGCCGTGGAGCGCCTGGAAATACATATGGCCCGATCGGATTTCCAATAGCTTGGTGCGGTAAGCTCAACGGCAGAGGTTTTTAGCCCACACCCGGCAAAAAGTCTGGTAAACTCCGGCAGTCGATGCGTGATTACCGGTTGGTTTTTCCTGCAACCTGCAAACAGCTTCATGAAGGGGAGATTGGCTTATGCGAATTAGAGTAGCGTTCTTGAAAACCGTTTTGCTTTTGACTCTCACGATCTGCCTCATTGGCTCCGCCTTTGCCGATTCACTCAGGAATCAGCTTGCTTCCGAAAGCACCGTTGAACAGGTGATCAAACGAGGGGTTTTGCGAGTCGGCATGTCCACTTTTGTACCCTGGGCCATGAATGATAAAAGCGGCAACCTGGTGGGCTTTGAGATCGATGTAGCTAAACGCCTGGCCCAGGATATGGGCGTGAAAGCCGAATTTGTGCCGACCAAATGGGCCGGCATCATCCCTGCTCTTTTGACCGGGAAATTCGACATTATCATCGGTGGTATGGGCATCCGTCCGGATCGCAATTTGAAAGTCAACTTCAGCAATCCATATGACTTCACCGGCCAGTCGATGGTGGCAAATCAGAAATTAGCTCCAGGGCTGAGCAGGCTGGAGGATTTCAATCGTGAGGATTTCGTCATTTCGGTACGGCTCGGCTCGACCTCGGTCGGTGCGGTCAAAAAATATCTGCCCAAAGCCAAAATGGTGATGTTCGATGACGAATCCCAGGCCTACCAGGAGGTGATCAACGGTAAGGCACATGCCATGGTGGGATCTGCGCCGACCCCCGCTTTTCAGGCTCTCAAATATCCAGATGTGCTGTACCTGCCTTTTAAGGAGACGTTTGCCAAAGAGCCCATCGGCTTTGCCGTAACCAAAGGCGACTACGACACGATCAACTATCTCAACAGCTGGATCGCGGTAGTGGAGGCGGAAGGGTTCCTGCAGGAGAGAAAGCGCTACTGGTTCGAAACCACGGATTGGGAATCATCGCTCAAGTAGCCTTCGGGAGCCAGGCTGGTTGCCAGCATGACCGTATTGATGTCGTGATGCTCCTGCCAGGTGGCGCTCTCCCTGTTGACCTGCTCGAGCCAGAACTCTTCAATGGTCTCAGCCACCGGCACGTAGCGCGTGACCGCTTCGATACGTCCGCGCAGTTGCTCTGCCCGATGGAGGCGGATCGGTTTTGCTTCGATCAACTGTCTCAGTTTCTCAACCGCCCGCAGTCCAATTGAGAGTCCCAGCTCTCGAAATGCAAGCCGGTATCCTGCCGGAAGATTGAGCGGGCTGGTCCTGATGTAGGAATTCAGACTGAGTCGGGAATCCTCCAGGAGCGATTCCAGAAGATCCGTCTGTTCGAATGTCTTAGCCGCAATCATTTGCCCCACTTTGCAGGCATCGCATAGCAGACCGCCAATGCCAAGCGGATCGTCGGTGACCCAGCTCTTTGCCGTGCAGATCCGCGCCAAGTCGTTGATTTCAGCGGTCAGATCGAGGTGCCGGGATGGTTGAGCGCCGGCAGACGACGTTGCACGCAGCTGACTATAGACGACAAGTCCGTCGAGCGGATCGTGATGTCCCATGGAGGGCACAAGGGAGTAGGAAAGATCGATGCTCATCTTCCAATACATCATCTTTCGGCCGCCGCCGGCGGGCGTATAGGTGAATCCTGCATGGGCCGTTTTGGCAAGCTCGATGGCCCATTCGTTGTACTTCATATTGCCGGTTACTTGACTTGCGCGGTTGAGCGCGTGCATCCATTTGGTCAGGTAGTGATAATACTGCCCATCCCGCTCCCATTCCAAACGTGCGTCCGGGCGCTCGTCCGGCCGGCGTTCGTTTATCTGTTTGCCGATCCTCAAGCCGCCTTTTGTGGGGTGAATCTTCCCCGCTTCTTCATCGAGGCCGCTGACCCACCCGCTTCGGGCGTCATCTTCACGATGACGCCCGAGGATGTTATGAACCTGATCGATGAGCAGCACCGCGAGGTTCCTATATTCTTCCTTGCCTGTATGGCCATATAGCCCCAGGAAGTTGCACACGGCAAACGCATCGGTCCATAAATAGCGTCGTGGAGCCCTCCCGACCGGCGAAAGACCGGTCTTGACGGCAAATTCCATCATAGTGCGCTCAGCCAGGGAAAGTCTTGTATTCGGTTCCATGCGATCTCCCAATGGGTTCACTGCTTCCAACGCATCGCCCGGTAAACGTGTACCTGCCGGGCGGGAAATCAGGATAATAGCTCGACCGTCAGCCTCATAGGGCAATCCATAACACAGCTGGGCGCTGGTGGGAAGAACATGGTTATGCTCGATGATCGATCTGGCTCCGTCGCGGATTGAATCCATCTGAATGCAGGCTTGGCTTTCTAGAGATCTCATGAAAAGTTCAATAGTCGGCGCTTCTTTTATGATGCTGCTGTCTGTGTTGAATTCGTGTCAATGGATAGCGAGGATGTCTTGGATATCGACCTATGGATGGTCCCCAAAGGGGATGCTTTCGGAGTGACGGAGATCATAACCCATACAGTGAATGGAGAGCCAAGGTTTACTTACACGCAGGTCACACCAATTGAGTAACAATTTTCCCCAAATAAGCACGTACCCGATATTAAGAGTTGTTAAAAAGGAGGAAAAATTATACTCTCTAAGCCTCTGATTGAATCGTCGATGGTCTCAGAACATAAACCGGATCGATAGCCGGAGCCGATATGGAATGCGTTGAAAGGGAGGGAGCAACTCCCCAGAAGGAACGTCATGGAAGCAAAACCTTTGATTTTAGTCGCAGACGACAATGAAGATACTCGTCTGTTGGTCTCGATGATACTAAACAAAACTGGCTTCCAGTGCGAAGTAGCGGAAAACGGGCGGGCAGCTCTGGAGAAGCTGGAAACGGGCCTTAATCCGGATTTGATTCTGTCCGATGTGATGATGCCGGAGATGGATGGCTACACATTTTTCCAGAACGTGCAGCAAAGGCCTGAATGGCGCCGCATTCCGTTTATTTTCTTCACGATGAAGGATTCCATTGACGACATTCAGAAGGGAAGAGAACTGGGAGTTGACGATTATCTTACCAAGCCTATCATGCCGGATGCCTTGATTGCTGCAGTCCGCGGCAAGCTGAGGCGCTTCAAACAGCTCTCCGAAAACCAGTAGCAGGGTAGCGGAAAGCGGAGGTCGGAGAATCGGCGGACCTTTTCCCGCTGGCGCTCTTATTTGAAGCGAATCATTCGATGTTCAACGGTTTTTTGCGCGGCCGTGGAAGAAGGCGCTACCGAGGGAGCGGCCGCTCGATTGTTGCTCCTCAGGTTTTGTAGAGCGTCTTGCCACCGCTTCTTAAGTCGCTTACGGCCTGTTTAACCCGTTCGCCCATGGATGCTTCGGCTGAAGCGAGATAGCTGCGGGGATCGTATACTTTCTTGTTCCCCACTTCGCCGTCCACCTTGAGAACCCCATCGTAGTTTTTGAACATGTGATCGGCCACGGCACGGGTAAAGGCATATTGCGTGTCGGTATCTATATTCATCTTAACAACGCCGTAGTCGAGAGCTTCATGGATTTCAGTAAGTGCCGATCCGGAGCCTCCGTGGAATACGAGAAAAAAACGGGCCGCTTCACCATATCGCTTCACCACGGCGTCCTGGCAATCCTTTAGAATGGTTGGTTTGAGCTTGACGTGGCCCGGTTTGTAAACCCCGTGGACATTGCCGAAGGTTGCCGCCAAAAGATACGTGGCGTCTTTGATTACATTGAGCCGCCGTGCGACCTCGAGGGTATCCTCCGGAGAAGTGTACAGCTTTGCAGAAGCCTTGGCTTTGACTCCATCTTCCTCTCCTCCGACAACGCCGCATTCGATCTCCAGAATGAGCTGGCTTTGTTGAAACCGTTCGAGGAGCTTGACCGCGATGTCCAGGTTTTCGCCGAGCGGCAGAGCGCTCCCGTCGAACATGTGGCTGCTGAAAAGATTGGGCTTGCCGGCTGCCCGCCTCCTCTCCGTTTCTTCCACCAGCGGCAGAACGAATTTATCCAGTTTATCCGCCTGGCAATGGTCGGTGTGCAATGCCACGTAGATCGGATATTTTTCCGCCGCCCGGTGGACGTGCTCGGCGATGGACATAGCACCAAGCGCCATATCCTTTACCGATGCTCCGGACGCGAAAGCGGCCCCACCGGTTGAGACCTGAATGATGCCGTCGCTTTTGGTTTCCGCAAGCGCATTTAAGACGGCATTGGCCGTGGTGAGCGAAGTAACATTGACGGCCGGAAAAGCAAACGACTTGTCTCTTGCCTTATTCAACATTTCACAGTATGTCTCATAACTTGCTACCGGCATATGTTCTCCTTTCAAATAATCGGGCTCTCCCGAAATCGAGCAACTAGCAACGAATAACGAATATCGATCACTTGGCGATAGGATATTCCCAGAATTGCGAGTTTCCACCGCCGCTGCTACCGCCTCCACCAAGACCCGCCTGACCGGTATAGGCGAAGGCCATAAAAGTCGCCTCTGCCGGGATGTTCAGGTCTCTGTTGAACAGAACCCGGCTGTTAACGGATCTCAGGTTCACCGAATTGCTGCTTACCAGAGATTTGGCGGCGATGATCGAGCCCTGGGAATCGGCCAGCAGCAGGCTTAGATTGAAATAATCCACATAATTGAAGTTCGCCTGGGTGCCGTTGCCGAAATTCACCGTGCCTGCTATCTTGAGGCCGTCTCCGTCTCTAAGATATTGGTAATTGATGCTGACATCGTCTGTTTGATAAACAGCGGTCTGCTCGCCCTCATGATTGATCGGAATCTGGTACCCCGCCTTTATTTTTCCTCCGGAATAGCCGGGTGTGAGTATGGCGGTGCCGCATCCGGTCGAAGCGCAAACCAGGAGCGCGAAAAGCAAAAAAATAGCTGCTGAGCTTGCTGAGATTGAAGAATTTCTTTTCATATACTGTAAGTCCTTCAGCTGGATCGTTCCCGCTTCAGATTCGTTCAACCGAGCAAGACCGATACTATTTCGATGATAATCACATTTCATATTCATGCCTGACCTGTTCGAGCAGGATGCGCCGCACTTCAGCAATCGTTTGTGAATTCGCCTGGCAGGAATGAGTCGATCTGACGACCACTTCTGAATCTGCGCCCTCCAGATGAGCACTTCTGTAAGTCACCACCCCGTCACTTCCTTCTTCCTGCGGCCCATCTCCGCTGACCGCTATGATGGAGTGAGCAGAGACCCCCGTTGCCACGGGTATGGAGGCGAGCGTCTTAATATAAGGATTGCCCGGGGTCATGTTGTCCACGCTGGTCGGTAGATCGCGCAACGATCCGAAAGCCAGGTCGTCCTGGTTTTGTCGAATGATATCTGCAGCTGCAAATAACAGGGTACTGGGCAGAGTTATGAGGCGGGTCACCAGGCTCGTCAGCCTCCATGCTGCGATATAGCTGCCCCGATGTGGGGTCGCAATGAATATCACCGACCGAACGAACGGAAGGGGGGTAATGAGCACGGATTTAACGAGAAGCTCCCGGCTCTCCTCCTGCATCCTAAGCTCCTCGATACGCTTCTTGCTGATATACCTCCAAAAGGCATCGCCGCTGTCGATAACGGTCATCTTTGCCAGAAGGCCTCCCTGGCTGTGCCCGATGACAACCATATTATTGAGGGCGGGATCTTTGCCTTCCGGGTCGAATTCTTTTACGGCATCGCTGAGTGCCTGCCTGAGAATCGAGGCGGAGTAGGGGATGGGATTGCCCGTGTCGTAAAGAAAAAACCAGAACTGAAAGTGCTTATTGACGATTGGATCGTTGTCCAGTTCATTGACCATTTCAGCCCAGCGACCTGGACTGGAAGCCGTGCCATGTATCAGCACAACGGGGATGAGCCCGGGCCGGTAAGGTCGCAAGGCGCGCAGCTGAGAGGTGCCCTGCATTCGCAGGATGCTTTTGAAAAAACCGGCCAGCTCCAGTTGCCACACCGGAGAGTCGGCCAACATGGTGGCCAGAGATGCTGTGGATTCGATTTCAAGCGGAACTGCTCGATCTCCAATCTGCACTGATTCAGGACCGTACGGTTTGTAAAGCTCAAGGGTTGCGCGCACCCGTGTGTGATGGATCTGGCGGCGCGGTTCGGAAAAGCGCAGCAGGGCGGTAACCGGCACCTGAACGTTGGGTGCAACAAAGTCGGAGATCTTCTGTTCTTCACTGAGCGCAAGGGCAGTGGCCGACAATGGGGCACCGATTCCCGGCCATCGATAGCGGTTTTTCAGACCTCGCACTTCCAGTTCGGCAACCGGGACGAAGCTGACAAGGATGCGATCATTCCAGAACAGATTCGATTTATCAAAGCAAATATCAACATAGCCGACCGGAAGATAGTACTTTCCCTCGCGAGGCTCGATCCGCGATCCGTCAGCTGATTTGAGGGCGGATGTGACACTGCGGTTATAGATATCACAGGCAAGACGGAATCGAGGATCGTATGGGCTCGGAGAATCCTTGCCGTCCTCGGGGAAAAGGAAAGCGTAGGCGTACAGGGCTGATGCCAGGTAATAGGATCGTTTTCCGCTCTCCTCAGCATGATGGAAGCAAATTTCGGCAAGGGCGGAGAGATCGGCGGCTGCATCGCCTGTCCCGGAAAGGTATTGGGCGTGCAGTTGCGAAATGGCTTCTTGCGGCTGTTTGCGGAATTTTTCGGCCAGTGCATAGCGGTTGAGTAGATTTCGGGTACGCTCGCTTAGCTTACCGGTTGAGAGAACGGTACCGGTCAATTCACGATGCACGGTCTGCGGATCGACTCTTTTCACCCCCACCGGCGTTGTGCAGCCAAGCATCATCAAGGAGAACAAGATTAGCCACGCTCGCGATGTGTTCCACGGGTAAGCTCGCGCAGCGCTGCTAGTGGAATGCGACTGACCCATCATAGCAAACCGGGCTCTACCTTTTGAAAACGTCCCATTCTGATCTCACCACAGGCGGCAGATGATGCGCAGAAGCCTGTTTCAGTCACAGGCCTCTGCGCTGCTCCGCCGCTCCACCCTAAAAACGGATCTCAGTAGTATCCCGGGGGAGGATTGACCACCACATAGGTCATTTCTCCCCCGTGATAGGCACGCGTATAC
>JAVEVM010000057.1:0-9575 GCA_034005055.1 Desulforhabdus sp.
TTACTTGAGGGTCAGCAATCCGGCTTGGCCCATCGAATGCATCTGGCATCTTCTCGGTGAGTAATAGCGTAGTGCTGCAACCGAGACACAGTATAATGGGGTACTGACGGTATGCACGCCAAGGAAACGGTTCGACTTCTCTTCACGGGAAGTCCCGCCGACATCGATTCATTGCTGATGCGGGAATGGCTTGTAACCAACGGCTTGGGCGGGTACGCATCGGGCACCCTGGCCGGAGTGCCGACACGTCGCTATCACAGCCTTTTGACCGCAAATCTTACGTCGCCTCTTGGACGTCATGTCATGCTCGACAAGGTAACCGAGCTGATTCGTATTCCCGGGGGAAAGAAATTTCGACTGGGTGGTAAAGAATGGGTGAAGCAAGGGCTGGAACCGCACGGTGCGCGATATCTTATAGAATTCCGCCTGGAATCCGGGATTCCTATATGGAGATATCAACTGGGAGAGATCATACTGGAAAAGTGGATCCTCATGCCGCACCGGCAAAATACAGTTCATATCGGTTATCGCCTGGTGGAAGGGGAGGGACCGATTCGAATCAAACTTCGTCTTGGAGTTCATTTTCGTCCGCATGATGCACCGCTGGACACCCGGCTCCCGGAGAAGGGATATGTGTTTACGGCATCGGAAGGGCTCTACGAGCTCCACGCTCCTGCCATGCCGGCGCTGCGGCTGTGCCTGGGTGGCGAAAGAGGCGCATTCACTGTGGAAGGCCGGCGATTTACAGACATTCGATATCGCGTCGAAGAATCGCGCGGCTATGAATCGCAAGGCGATCTCTGGAGCCCCGGCTATTTTCGTGTGGATCTCTCTTCAGATCGTGAGGCTGCTCTGATAGCTTCCACGGAGAAGTGGGAAACGATCTTGGCGCTTGATCCCGACGCGGCCTTCGCAGCAGAGTTGAAACGGCGCCAACACCTTATCGACTCAGCACATCCCGCGCTGAGGAACGGCAGGACGGCACAGCTCGTGCTGGCGGCCGATCAGTTCATCGTTACGCCCGTGGAACGGGCTGTCGAACTGACCCGAGCACGTGCCGTCGGAGACGAAGTGCGAACCGTCATTGCCGGTTATCACTGGTTCACCGACTGGGGGCGAGACACCATGATCAGTCTGGAGGGGCTTTCCCTTGCCACCGGCCGCCATATTGATGCCGGCTATATCCTGCGCACTTTCGGCCGCTATGTGCGTGACGGTCTCATCCCGAATATGTTTCCCGAAGGGAGCGACGGCGGTGTGTATCATACCGCTGATGCAACACTTTGGTTCTTCCATGCCCTGGATCGTTATATTGAGGCTACTGGAGACCGGGTCACATTGCGACGCTTTCTTCCCATGCTGCTCGACATCATCGAGAAACATTTGTCCGGAACGCGCTTCGGCATTGGAGTAGACCCGGCCGATGGGCTTCTACGCCAAGGGGATGCCCGTCTTCCACTAACCTGGATGGATGCCAGGATGGGGGATTGGGTGGTTACCCCCAGGCGCGGCAAGGCCGTAGAGATTAACGCTCTTTGGTACAATGCTCTGTGCCTGCTTTCTCGCTGGCTTGAAGAGGAAGAACAGCTGAGCCTGGCCGCACAAATGAAGGAGAATGCGACTCGCACCAGCAAGAGCTTCAACGAGCGCTTTTGGAACGAAGAAACTCAGCATCTGTTCGATATAGTGGATGGAGAAGATGGCGATGATGCCGCCTGCAGACCCAATCAAATTTTTTCCGTCTCTCTTCCCAACGCCGCGCTGGATCAAGCCCTGTGGCCGCCGGTGGTGGAAGCTGTTCGCGATCGGCTCTTGACTCCGATGGGCCTGCGGACCCTGTCGGCGGACCATCCCGACTACAAGCCCAACTATCGAGGCGATCTCCACTCCCGGGACGCCGCTTATCATCAGGGAACGGTGTGGCCGTGGCTTATCGGCCCGTTCATCGACGCCTGGCTCAAGGTCCATCCTGAAGATCGAAGCCGAGCTCGTGGTTTTCTTCATGCTCTTGTGAATGAGCAGTTGCAGCAGGCATGCGTTGGCTCCGTCAGCGAAGTCTTTGATGCAGAGCCGCCATTTATAGCCGCCGGCTGTATCGCCCAGGCCTGGAGCGTTGCCGAAGTGCTGCGGTGCTGGGTGAAAACCGACGAACGAGAATGGGACGAGCTGCTTGCCGAACGCTGACGGCTTTGACAGCGACGTTGGCTGCCTCGGTCAGGAGGTGAGAAAGGGGAAAACAAGCAATCACGGTGCCAGGAAGACGTGTCGCCCCGGCCCTGCCGTATCCGTTGGGTGCGACCTGGGACGGGCCCGGAACGAACTGCGCCCTTTTCTCTGCTCATGATCGCCATGCACCTTTCAAAGAAAAGGCCCTGAGTGAGCCCGGTTCAGGCTCACCCGGAGAAGGACCTGTTAGACTTGCTTGACTTCGATCTTTTTACGCTTGGCGGATTCCACCTTGGGAATCATCAGACGGAGCACGCCGTCCTCATAGGTGGCCTCGATGCCTTCCTCTTTGACCTCCGCAGGGAGCGTAAGAGTGCGGCAAAAGGAGCCAAACTGCTTTTCAATTGAGTAGTAGTTCTCGCCTCTCTGTTCCTCTTCTTTCTTCTTCTCTCCGCTGATGCTCAGAACATTTCCGGAAAGATTAATGTCGAGATCCTTGGCATCTATCCCGGGCAGATCAGCTCTAACGACAATGTGATCGTCTGCTTCCGAGATATCAAAAGCAGGCATCAAGTCCCGAATTCTCCAAGATTTGAAAAGAACCGGGGTGGCGACAACTCATTCATCAGGCGATCAGTCCAATCCCAAGATGGAAATCTCGCCAAAAGGTTTTCTCTTCTGCTACGTGGTATCAATCCGAGCATGCTCAATACCTCCTTATGAATTCAAGATACCTAACTGTTTACTTTCATCGAAAAAATAATCCGGTCCGCAAATCTGTCAAGGTGGGCGGCATACGTTCTGAATTATGATTATAAGTTGTGTATTCAGTAGGTTGTCAAATCGCGGAGCAAAAAGCATGGACCTTGGTCGACGCTTGAAAGTTAACGGACCGTTGGTTCGGTTTGTTGTCCAGGGGACTGATCGAACAGGGTGACCGGTTGATTTGTCTCGCGGGTTCCTCAGATTATGGCACAAGTTTCAAATCTTCAAAGGGGCAACGGGAGCATGAGAGTCAGCTTTGCGCCAATCCAGCGTCAAATAACTGAAAGCTCAAAAATATCCTTCACTCTGGTTTTCATATATCTGGATCTGTTTTATTTTAAGCGGGCGCCATGAATATCGAATCGAAGTTGCGGTTACAAAGCACAGCCCATTTACCCTGTCAATATCTTTTCTTTTTGGTGCACCGTTTTTGCATTGTAAAGCACTTGAGTCAAGGCGAGTTCATGCTTATCACGCTGTCTACTTCATCTTTTGCTCAAGAACGCGCCTCAAAGATGACGTTAAGGTCTGCCGATTTATGCGGCCCATATTTGGCGATTTCATAGTCGCTTGGCGCACAATCGGAGGGGACGCAAAGCCCTCTCCCACAGCAATTTGAAGCTCCCTATTGGTAGAGGCGGGGTTTATCTCCACCCATCAAGGGCACGGGTGTTATGCGAAACTGCCGGAAGGGATCGTCAAATCTAAGCGTGAAATAATTGAAAGGTCTTGGAGTTATGGAACTTCCCGTTTCATTGAATGCGGAATACATCGAATCCCAGTACCAAACGTGGAAAACAGACCCTGGAGCGGTGCCCCGCGATTGGCGACTGTTTTTTGAAGGTTTCGAGCTGGCGGCCTTGCCCGATCGGGAAGCCGGTATTTGCGAAAGGGCTCAGGTACTGCGTCAGTCGCGAGTGGATGAGCTTATTTACCGCTACCGAGATATCGGTCATTTGCTGGCCTGCCTCGACCCTTTGGTGTCGTGTCCCACCCACCACCTTTTGTTGGAGCTCGACGCCTTCGAGCTGAGCGAAAAGGACCTGGATCGTACATTTTACACGCCACACCTGGCCGGGTGGAGCGAGGCAACGCTGCGAGACATTCTGCAACTGCTGCGAGAGACTTACTGCCGCTCAGTGGGTGTGGAGTACATGCACCTGCAGGACCCCGACGAGCGGCGTTGGCTGCAGAGGCGGATGGAGCCGGTTCGCAATCATCCCCGGCTGGAAACGGAAGAGCGGCTTCGTATTCTCCACAAACTTTGTGAAGCGACCCTTTTCGAGCAATTCCTCAACAATAAATACATCGGCCAAAAGCGCTTCTCGCTCGAAGGCGCCGAGACCGTTGTGGCAATGCTGGACGCACTTTTGACCCATGCTGTCGAGCACGGGTGCCGGGAGCTCATTTTGGGAATGGCGCATCGAGGGCGCTTGAATGTTCAGGTCAATGTGCTGAACAAGCCCTACGAGCAAATTTTCTGTGAATTCGAAGACAATTACGATCCGGTATCGCTGGTCGGCAGCGGCGATGTAAAATACCACAAAGGCTTCATGACTGAGGTCGAGGCCGGACCGGGTAGAGCCTTGAACGTTCTTCTTGTGAGCAATCCCAGCCATCTCGAATCGGTGGACCCGGTGGTTGAAGGCATTGCTCATGCACGCCAGGTGCAGCTGCGGGACAAGAACCACAATCTGGTACTGCCGGTCCTGATCCACGGTGATGCCAGCTTTTCAGGAGAAGGAGTGGTTTACGAAACGCTGAATCTTTCACAATTGGAAGGATATCGAACCGGTGGAACGATCCACCTCATTATCAACAATCAGATAGGCTTCACCACTCTTCCGGAGGACGCACGCTCCACCCGCTATTCCACTGATGTAGCCAAAATGTTGATGGTCCCGATCTTTCATGTTCATGGAGAAGATCCGGAGGCGGCTGTTCACGTCATGAGGCTCGCGCACGATTACCGACTTCAGTTCAAGAAGGATGCAGTCATCGATGTGATATGCTATCGACGCTACGGCCACAATGAGGGGGATGAGCCCTACTTCACACAGCCGCAAATGTACGACCGCATCAGGGAACGTCCGGCACCGTTCAAACTGTACGCGGAAAAGCTGATCGAAGAGGGGGCGATCACCCGCGATGATTTGCACAACATCAACGGCGGCATCAACGAATGCCTGGAGAAAGCACATCGAGCAGCCCGCGAAAGAACTTGCGAATTGCCGCCGGCGCGCTTTTATACAAGCTGGGAGGGGCTGCACTATGAATATTCACACGAACCCGTGGAAACCGGGGTCGAGCGAGAGAGGCTCGTTTCCATGGCTCGCAGACTGAATGACTACCCGAAAGGCTTCTCCATTTTCAAGAAACTTGACCGGGTTCTGGCGAAGCGGCTCGAAGTGATTGAAAAGGGTGAGGAGATTGACTGGGCCGGCGCTGAGATGCTGGCTTTTGCATCCCTTGTTATGGAAGGGATACCGGTGAGATTGAGTGGACAGGACAGCCGCCGAGGCACGTTCAGCCAGCGACACAGCTCATTGGTGGACGTTTTAAATGGTGAGCATTTTGTTCCGCTGAACCATCTGAAGGACGGCCAGGCGCCGTTTTTTGTCTATGACAGCATGCTCTCCGAAAACGCCGTCCTCGGGTTCGAATACGGCTACTCGTTGACCGATCCGCATACCCTGGTCCTTTGGGAGGCGCAGTTCGGCGATTTTGCCAACAATGCTCAGACCATCATCGATCAATATATTGCTGGGGCGGAAGTCAAGTGGCAGCGCCGCAGCGGCCTGGTGTTACTGCTTCCCCATGGCTATGAGGGAATGGGCCCGGAACATTCCAGTGCAAGGCTGGAGAGGTTCCTGCAGCTCTGTGCCGAGGACAACATGCAAGTGTGCAACCCCTCGACCCCCGCGCAGTATTTTCATCTTTTGCGGCGCCAGGTCAAACGCAATTTCCGCAAGCCGCTGGTGGTTATGACTCCTAAAAGTCTTCTGCGCCACCCTCTGGCGGTTTCAAAGCTCGAGGAAATGGCCGCCGGTCATTTCAGCGAGGTGCTTGACGACCCAAAAGAGATCGAAAAACCGGAGCGGGTGCTGATTTGCAGCGGAAAAATCTACTACGACCTGGTTGAAAAAATGAGGCAGATGCAGAGATCGAATGTCGTCATCATGCGGATCGAACAGTTCTATCCGTTTCCGGCCGAACAATTAAAGGGCCTTATAGCGAAGCATAAGAAGGCGGGGCAATGGCTTTGGGTGCAGGAAGAGCCTGAAAATATGGGCGGGTGGAGATTCATCCAGCCATATCTGCGCAACATGCTGAACAAAAGCGTCAGCTACATAGGGCGAAAGGCCGCGGCGAGCACTGCAACCGGCTTCCATGCAGTGCACGGCCGCGAGCAGGAGGAGATACTGGACATGGCCGTAGGCGGGCCTTCGGAACAGTGATCATAACAGTGAGGGACAAGGAGTGAGCATGAAGTTGGATGTAAGAATCCCCGAAGTGGGTGAATCGGTTCAGGAGGCCGTCCTTGCCCAATGGTACAAGCAAGACGGCGAGAGGGTCGTCAAAGACGAAATCCTTTTCGTGATCGAGACCGACAAAGTAACCCTGGAGATAGCCGCAGAAGCAGCGGGTGTCCTTCACATTATGGTGGGCGAAGGGGAGACGGTGGCCATCGGGACCGTTGTCGCCACTATCGAGGTGGATGCGGAAGAGGGAAAGACAACAACGGAAGCCGCAAGAGAACAACCTTCGAAGGATGAAAAGCCGGCGAGACAAGAGGCAGCTCCCGAACCGGAGGAGAAAGAGCCCGCTCCAAGGCCGGAACTGCGCGAGCAGGCGGAAGAGGGGCCGCGACGGTCGTTATCACCTGCTGTGCGCCGGCTGGCGGTTGAAAAACAAGTGGATGTTTCCCAGTTGATCGGAACTGGTCCGGGCGGGCGAATCACCAAGGGCGACGTACTGCTCCATCTGGAAGAAGCGCGACCCGCCGAGAGCCGGCCTGCGAAACACCAGGCCCCTGCAAGGGTTAGGGCTTCCGAAGAAGAAAGTGCAAAGGCTGCCGTCGATCGGGGAGCTCAGGCCCCAAGCCGGGAAGCCCCTGTCGTATCCGAAGCCGTAATAACCGGTGAGGAACGAACCAGTCGCAAGGCGATGTCCCCCATCCGGCAAAGAATTGCCGAACGCTTGCTCACCGCCAGGCAAAGCACGGCCACGCTGACCACCTTCAACGAAATAGATATGAGCCGGCTGCAGGCCATCAGGGCCCGATTCAAAGAGAGCTTCAAGGCAAAATACGGCGTTTCCCTGGGTCTCATGTCTTTCTTTGTAAAAGCCTCGGTGGTTGCCCTCAAAGAGTTTCCCCAAGTCAACGCATTCATCGAAGGAAAGGATATTGTCTACCATCACTATCACCACATCGGTGTCGCGGTTGGAGCCGAACGGGGGCTGGTGGTGCCTGTTATTAGGCACGCAGATCGGTTGACTTTCGCTGAAATTGAGCGGGAGATCTTGGACTACGTGCAAAAAATAAAGGAAAATCGCCTGGATCTCGCCGATCTGGAAGGAGGGACATTTACCATCAGCAACGGCGGCATCTATGGATCGTTGCTGAGCACACCCATTCTCAACACTCCCCAAAGTGGAATTCTGGGCATGCATAAAATCGAAGACCGTCCAGTGGTGGTCGATGGAGAGATCGTTGTGCGGCCTATGATGTACGTTGCCCTCAGTTACGATCATCGCATTGTGGACGGCCGGGAGGCGGTAACGTTTCTCAAGCGCATCAAGGAATGCATCGAAAACCCCGAACGGATCATGATGGAGATATGATATGGCGGTTCAGGAGAGCTTCGATCTGGTTGTCATAGGCGCCGGCCCGGGCGGATACTTGGCCGGTGTCCGAGCAGCCCAATTGGGACTCAAGGTTGCCTGCGTGGAAAGAAGCGAGCGTCCAGGCGGTGTATGTCTCAATGTCGGCTGTATCCCGAGCAAGGCCCTGCTCGATTCCAGCGAGCTCTATTATCTGGCCGGGAAGCGGCTGGCAGATCACGGAGTGCGGATGGACAGGCTGCAGCTCGATCTTCCGACTATGATGGCAAGAAAAGAGCGGGTGGTAAAAGAGCTTACCGAAAATGTTCGGAAGCTTCTCGAAGGAAACAAAGTAAGATTAATAAAAGGTTTTGCCGGCCTGCTCGATGGAACAACGATCGCCGTGAAAAACTCCGACGACAAGGACATGGAGATAAGGGGGAACGCAATTCTTCTCGCGACGGGCAGCGAACCGGTTTCAGTACCCGGCCTTTCCTTCGACCGCGAGCGCATTGTCAGTTCCACCGAAGCCCTCTCTTTCGAATCGGTGCCAAAGCGTCTCGGGGTTGTCGGAGGTGGCTACATCGGGTTGGAATTGGGCTCTGTCTGGAGCCGGTTGGGGTCGCAGGTCACGGTGATCGAGATGCTGCCCAAAATTGCTGCCGCGCTCGACGGGCAGATGTCACGTGTTCTGCAACGTATTTTATCCAGGCAGGGACTCTCCTTTCAGCTCCAGACCAAAGTCTCGAGTGCTCGAGTCGAACGCGGGGAAGTTGTTTTGGAGCTTGAATCCGGCGACAAGAAAGAGGAGCTGACCTGTGACCGGTTATTGGTTGCCGTCGGCAGGCGGCCGCTGACCCGCGGACTCCATCTCGACAAAGTGGGTATAGAGACCGATCCCAGGACCGGTCAGGTGATTGTGGACAGCAAATACAGGACCAATGTGGCAACCGTTTATGCCATAGGGGACCTCATCGCGGGACCTATGCTGGCCCACAAGGCCTCGGCTGAAGGCATTGCGGCGGTTGAGGGGATCGCCGGCCTGGCGGGCGAAGTCAATTACGATACGATTCCCGCGGTGATTTATACCTCCCCTGAAGTCGCCAGTGTAGGCTTGACCGAAGAGCAGGTCAGGGAGCGAGCCATCGAGTACTGTGTGGGCTCTTATCCGTTTTCGGGTGCGGGCCGCGCCCGCTGCATGGGAGAGACGGATGGCCTGGTCAAAGTCCTTGCACACGGAAAAACGGATCGTATCCTGGGCATCCATATTATTGGCCCTCGCGCTTCGGATATGATTGCCGAATGTGGGCTGGCAATGGAATTCGGCGCAAGCTCCGAAGATATAGCTCGAACAGTGCACGCCCACCCCACATTTGCTGAGGCACTACATGAGGCTGCGGTGAATGTGCAAAATTGCTCCATCTATGCTTCATGACCCACCTGGCGAAACCCACAGGGTGCTCTTTAGCTTCGAAAACCGGTCATCTGGCAAGGGAATAAGGTAAATTTACAGTTGATCCGAAAAATGTAAAATTTGGCAAGAGCTCCTTCTAATGAAAAGTCTCAATGGGAAGTCTTAGTGCAAGAGTATTCTTCAATTTGGTGCGTCTGGTGAGATTGGCTTGAAATTTGCTAAATATTGAAGTTGAGAATTGCTTTGGTGGAACTTGAAAGATCAGGGAATGGAGTTATGCTTTACGCTCCGGATTCATTCTCGTGTTGAACCTGATCGGAGGCAAGAACAACATTTAGAGTCCGTAATTTCGGACGGCGACAGCGATTTTTCGAATGTGACAAAAGGGAGACTAGGGCTGATGGAA
>JAVEVM010000058.1:0-9566 GCA_034005055.1 Desulforhabdus sp.
ATGACGTGAAACATTCTATTGACGGACCACTGAATTTAGCGTTTAATCTCCGGTGAGTTTTTATCATTGTCAATCGACTCAACCGCAAAGATATATCTTCATGTCCGATGGAAGTCCGTTGGAATTCAACCGCCTGCCGATTTCTGCTTCGGCAGAAATGGCAGAAAGAGACATTCAGGGAGCCTTTTGAACGCATCGAACAAAGCATGTCAAGTGATTTTATGAAAACGCTACTGGTAACCGGCGGGGCGGGTTTTATCGGCAGCAACTTTGTACTTGCCGAATGCGGGCGCGGGGATGTGCGCGTTGTTAACCTCGATCGACTGACTTATGCTGGAAATCTGAAAAGCCTGGAGATCTTGATTGGTTCTCAGAGCCACATTTTTGTGCATGGTGATATAGGTGACCGCCAGTTGGTACAAAGTCTTCTGGCCCAATATCAAATCGACGCGGTGGTAAATTTCGCCGCCGAATCGCATGTCGATCGCTCCATTGCCGGCCCGGAAGCTTTCATTCGAACCAACGTGCTCGGCACTTTTCACCTGCTGGAGGAAGTCCGTCTTTATTGGTCGAACCTTCGCAATACCAAAAGGGAGGCATTTCGCTTTTTGCACGTGTCCACAGACGAAGTGTATGGCTCATTGGAGCCCGACGCTCCTCCCTTTACTGAAGCCACCAGGTATGCCCCGAACAGTCCTTACTCAGCTTCCAAGGCGGCCAGCGATCACCTCGTAAGGGCATATCATCACACTTACGGACTCCCCTGCATCACCACCAACTGCTCGAACAATTACGGTCCAAGGCAATTCCCGGAAAAGCTCATCCCCCTGATCATCTTAAACGGACTGGAAGGAAAACCTCTTCCCATCTACGGGGACGGTTTGAATGTTAGAGACTGGCTGTACGTTCAGGACCACTGCGACGCGCTTCGCCTGGTCCTGGACAAAGGAAAAATCGGTGAGGTTTACAATATCGGGGGTAAATGTGAAAAAAACAATCTTGCGGTTGTTCGAAGCATCTGTCAGATGCTCGATGAGATATGTCCGGCTTCAAAATTCAAACCGCATGAATCCCTTATCACCTTTGTGGTCGACCGTCCCGGCCACGACCGGCGCTATGCGATTGACTGCAGCAAGATACAAAACGATCTTGGCTGGCAGCCAAAGGAGAGCTTCAATACAGGCATAGCGAAAACTATCCACTGGTATCTGAGCAATCAGAGCTGGATAGATTCGGTGAGAACCGGTGCTTACCAGGATTGGCTAAAAAGTCATTACGGACGGAATTTAACCTGATAGAAGGGCATGCAATGGCCGAATCGAGCTGCACTCCGAAATTGGCTTCGCCTGTGGAAAACTGGAAGGGCATTATTCTTGCCGGCGGTGCAGGAACCCGACTCTATCCAATCACCAAAGTGGTGAGCAAGCAACTGCTGCCGGTATATGATAAGCCGATGATCTATTATCCGTTGTCGGTGCTCATGTTGGCTGGAATCCGTGAAATCCTGATAATCTCCACACCGGAGGATCTGCCCCGATTCGAGGCACTGCTCGGCGATGGCAGCCAGTGGGGGATTCGTTTTTTCTACCGGGAACAACCCCGCCCGGAGGGTCTTGCACAGGCGTTTTTGATCGGTAGAGAATTCATCGGCGGCAATAATGTGTGCTTAATTTTGGGTGATAACATCTTCTATGGGCACGGCCTGCAATCGATTCTGCGCAAAGCGGTGGAAATCGAGCGTGGGGGACTGATATTCGGCTACTGGGTGCGCGATCCGGAAAGATACGGAATCGTTGAATTTGACGAATGTTGGAAAGTCATCAGTATCGAAGAGAAGCCAAAATCGCCCAAATCCCGCTACGCTGTTCCGGGCCTCTATTTTTACGACAACGAAGTGGTCGATATAGCCGCCCGGCTCAAGCCTTCGGCCCGCGGTGAGCTGGAGATCACCGATGTCAACAAGGAGTATTTGAAGCGGGGCAGCCTCCGGGTGGAACTGCTTGGCAGAGGATTCGCCTGGCTGGATACCGGTACTCACGACTCACTGATTGAAGCAAGCAGCTACATCGAGACCATCGAGAAGCGCCAGGGGCTGAAAGTCTCGTGCGTTGAGGAGGTTGCCTACAGCATGGGCTACATCGATGCAGAACAGGTAAGAAGATTGGCCGAGCCCATGAAAAGAAACGGATACGGCCAATATCTGATCAACATCTTGGAAGACGATTTGAGAGTGATTACATGAAGGTCGTGGTAATCGGCCACAAAGGAATGCTGGGCCAGGATCTGATGATCCGCTTGGAGAAGGCCCGGCACGAAGCGATCGGTCTGGATATTCCCGATATCGATATTGCCCGGGAGGGGGAAGCTATCTCCTGTTGTAGAGCTTCAAAGCCGGACCTGATCATCAATTGCGCTGCTTACACGGCGGTCGACAAGGCCGAAGCCGAAGCCGACCTGGCGTTCCTGGTCAATCGTGAAGGTGTTGCCAATCTGGCGAAAGCGTGCAAATCTCAAAAGATTCCGCTCATCCACATTTCGACCGATTACGTTTTTGATGGGAAGAGTATCCACCCTTACAGGGAAGATGATCCGGTTAACCCTTTGGGAGTCTACGGACGCAGCAAGTGGGAGGGAGAACAGGCGGTTCGCTCAATCCTGGATCGCCACGTCATTGTCCGAACCGCCTGGTTGTTCGGCATACATGGGCACAATTTTGTAAAGACCATCCTGCGTCTCGCCAGGGAAAATGAAACAATCAGAGTCGTAGCCGATCAATTCGGATGTCCCACCTGGACTTACGATCTAGCCGACGGTCTGGTCAGAATAGCGGAGCACATCGCTGACGCCGGGAATAAGGAACCTTGGGGGACCTACCATTTTTGCGGTAAAGGCCGGACCAGCTGGCACGGCTTTGCCGAGGCTATCGTCGATGAAGCAAGACAAAGGGAACAGCTAAAGGTAAGGGATGTCATCCCGATCACTACGGCCGATTATCCAACTCCCGCAGTCCGGCCGGCCTGGTCGGTTCTCGATTGCCATAAGATAGAGGAAGCTTTCGGCATTGTTCCGAGTAACTGGCGGGATGTGCTGTCCGCCATGATGTTGGAGCTGCATTCCTCTGAAATGAAGCAGCATCAATACTAGCTTAACGAAACTGAGGAATGCCTGCCAAAACCAGAACTGCCGGAATCTGAGGCGGCAGAGTATTGGAAAACCGTATGCAGAGCTCACCTCCGTTCGATCAGAAACAATCTGCCGGACCTGATAAACTGCTCGTACAGGATGCACCGGCAAAGGCGGGACGATCCGGAGCCCTTCGCCTGGCAGGAAGCATTGTTCTTCTCACTGTTTTATTGGGGCTAGCTGCGGCCTGGCAGTGGACTCCTTTGAAGGAGTGGCTGGATTTGAGACTGCTTACTAGTATGGCGGTCTCTTTGAGAGAGCATCCGATGGCTCCACTGATCATAATCGGGATCTACGTCACAGGAGGTCTTTTGAGCTTTCCGGCGACCATCCTGATTGTTGCTACCGCAATCACTTTCGGCCCTCTGACAGGCTTCATCTATACGCTGTCAGGCTGCGTGATGAGTGCGGTATGCACGTATGCCGTGGGCCACGTGCTGGGACGAGCAGCGGTGCAGCGTTTTGCCGGCAAGCGCCTCAACCAGATCAATCAACAACTGTCCGATCGCGGCCTGCTAACAGTTCTCGTTATCCGACTGGCTCCTGTCGCGCCTTTTTCAGTGGTCAACATGGCTGCCGGTGCGTCACAGATAAAGTTCAAGGATTTTACCGTCGGTACGATTATTGGTATGGCTCCGGGTCTTTTTGCCATAACGTTGTTCGGCGATCGTCTGGAAAACGCAATTCGTCACCCGGGCCCCAAAAGTCTTGCCTTAGCCGCAGGCTTGATAGCCCTTATTCTTAGCATCAATTTCAGTTTTAGGAAGTGGCTCTGGAAGAGCAAAGCTTAACGAATCCTTCCAAACACCCGTTAGGCCCTAAATAATTGCTTGACAGCAGACCCGGTTTTTCGTTACAAATCTTAACTGATATTTTTGTCAGTGGGCAAGGAACGGAAAATATGTTTCATGAATCAACGACAACATGCTTTTGGTGCTGGTGGTGGAGCAAAGACCGGGACGGGTGCGCCGGTAAGGTCTTGGAAAGCTGAGCCATCAGCCTAAGTAAACTCTGAGGACCGTGGGCCACCTGGCCCACGGTCCTTTTGTTGTTTGGAAAAGGGATCGTGGGAAACCTCCTGCGGTCCCTTTTTTTATGCGGATTCAATTCAAGATCTGGCGAGGCAGAACCCGTAAACCTTATAAATCACTGCCGAGCTTCCAGACGAAGGAGTCAAACAATGCTTGTGGTGATGGATCAAAAAGCGACAGCCGGGGAAATAGACGCGGTAGTGGCCGCAATTGAGTCGAAAGGATTCACGGCCAGACCCATTCCTGGCGGCCAAAGGGTTGCAATCGGAGTTTTGCACAACCAAGGCCATATCGAAACCGGCTTCTTTCTTGGCCTGCCAGGGGTAAGAGAGCTGATTCCGGTCACTCGACCATACAAACTGGTAAGTCGGGAATTTCAGCCGGACGATACGGTTATCCGGGTAGGCGAGGCTGCTATCGGCAATGGTCATCTGGCCATTATCGCCGGCCCTTGCGCCATCGAGAGCGAAGCACAGGCACTGACGATCGCGCGGCATGTGCAACGGGCCGGTGCACAGCTGTTTAGAGGCGGAGCATTCAAGCCGCGGACCTCTCCATATTCATTTCAAGGTCTTGGGGAAGAGGGGCTCAGAATACTTGCTCGAGTTCGAAATGAGACCGGCATGCCGGTCGTAACGGAAGCCATGGACCATGAGGTTTTCGACCTGATCGAGGCGTACGCCGACATCATTCAGATCGGCACCCGCAACATGCAGAATTTCAGCTTATTGCGCCGAGCCGGTCGAACGGACAAGCCGATCCTTCTCAAGCGCGGATTGTCCGCCACAATCGAAGAATGGCTGATGGCCGCAGAGTACATTATGGAGGCAGGCAATTCCAAAGTGATTCTATGTGAAAGAGGGGTTCGCACGTTTGCGCATCACAGCCGCAATACTCTGGATCTGTCAGCCATCCCGGTAGTGCAAAAGGAGAGCCATCTACCGATCATCGTGGACCCCAGTCATGCGGCTGGAAGGCGCGATCAGGTGATCCCCTTGAGTCGGGCGGCTGTCGCAGTCGGTGCTCACGGTTTGATGGTGGAAGTGCATCATCAGCCGGAAAAGGCGTTAAGCGACGGTGCGCAGTCTCTATACCCCGAACAGTTCATGGAGCTGTGCCATCAAATCGAGCCCATATTCAAGACCGTTCGTCCAAATGGCGTCACTTCCGGCACACAAAGCTCAGACTCCGAATCCCAGCTAAAGGAATGATAGCAATGAAAATGAATCTGTATCCGCAGAAAAACGATTTTCTCGAACTGGCAAAACGCGGCAATTTGGTCCCTGTCTGCGTCGACATTTTAGCCGATGCGGAAACCCCCGTTTCTGCCCTGGCGAAGTTCTATCAGGGCGACGGACCGGTTTTCCTACTGGAAAGCATGGAGGGGGGCGAGCGCTGGGGTAGGTACAGTTTCCTGGGAACATCTGCTCGGGGCCAAATCCGGGTGTTGCGGGACACGGTCGAGATCGAGCAAGGCGGGACAAGCCGCCAGATACCGCATCAAGGCGATCCTCTCGCAGTACTGCGCGAACTTATGGCAGCCTATCGCCCGGTCTCACTGCCCGGTCTTCCCCGTTTCTGGGGCGGAATTGTAGGTTATCTCACTTACGAGATGGTTTCTTTTTTCGAGGCGATCCCGAACCTCCTGCCCTCCGATAAGCCACTTGCCCATTTTATTCTGCCCGATCAGTTGCTTATTTTTGATAATATTCGCCATACTCTTACCATGGTAGCCTATGCCTTTCTGGATGGAGAAGATCCGGCCAGCGTTTATGACGATTGCCTGATACGCCTTGGTGAAATGGAGGAGCATCTGTGTCAGGCGAAAACGATATACGAAAAAACGTCCGGCGTTCCCTGTAAATTGAAGTTCCAAATCGAGCCCGAATCCTTCCGCTCCAAGGTTATGAGGGTAAAAGATCACGTAGCTGCAGGAGACATTATTCAAGCCGTGATTTCTCAACCTTTTGTATGCACACCTCCCCCCGACCCATGGTGGCTTTATCGCGGACAGCGCTACATCAATCCGTCGCCTTACCTGTTCTTCCTGCATCTGGGCGATACAGTGCTGGTTGGATCTTCACCGGAAACCATGGTGCGGCTGGAAAATAGAGTGGCCACTTTACGCCCCATTGCGGGAACCAAACCGAGAGGCAAAAGCGAGCAGGAAGATCGCCAACTGGCCGACGAATTGCTGCAGGACCCCAAGGAAAGGGCAGAGCACCTGATGCTGGTGGATCTTGGCCGCAACGACCTGGGCCGGGTGGCGGAAGTTGGAACGGTGCAGGTCACAGATTTGATGGTGGTGGAACGTTATTCTCATGTGATGCACCTGGTATCGAACATTTCCTGCGACCTGCGAGCCGATTGCGATGCCTGGGATCTACTGCGTGCCACCTTTCCAGCCGGTACCTTGTCCGGAGCCCCGAAAGTGCGTGCCATGGAAATCATTGCCGACATGGAACGGGAACCCAGAGGTCCGTATGGAGGAGCAATTGGGTACATCTCCTTTACCGGCAATATGGATCTTGCCATCACCATTCGCACCGCGTGCATTCAAGATGGGCAGCTGACGGTAAGAGCCGGGGCGGGCATTGTCGCCGACTCCGACCCCGAGCGCGAACGGCAGGAGACAATAAACAAAGCAATGGCGATTGACAGGGCGCTGCAATTGATCAGAGGAACAGTTTAAGTGGAGGATGCCATGATTTTAATGATTGATAATTATGATTCTTTTACCTACAATCTCGTTCAGTATCTCCAAATGCTCGGAACCGAGGTGAATGTCGTTCGTAACGATGCGCTTTCGATCGGCGACATAGAAACCTGGAAGCCCTCCGGAATCGTTATTTCACCCGGACCCGGCGGACCTGAATCTGCCGGCATTTCAGTCTCTCTCATTCAAAACTATTCCGGTAAAATTCCTATACTTGGTGTCTGTCTCGGCCATCAAGCCATCGCAGTCGCATTTGGCGGCAAAATTGTGCGCGCCAAGCACCTGATGCATGGAAAAGTCTCTACCGTAACCACTGACGGTAGATCTTTATATCAAGGGGTGCGCTCCCCCTTCCAGGCCATGCGCTATCACTCGCTGGCTGTCGCAAGGGAACAGTTGCCGACTTGCCTGCAGGTAACCGCAGAAGCTGAAGATGGTGAAATCATGGGCATTCGACACACAGAGCATGCCACCGAAGGCATCCAGTTCCATCCGGAGTCAATCATGACTCCAGTGGGTAAAAGACTGTTGAGGAATTTCTTGAATAAATCCAACGGGGCTTAAAATCCGCCGCTTCAAGAAAGACCGCTTTGCCCATGGGCAAAGTTGTACTAATGTCAACTCGAACCGTTCAGAGTGTGAAGCGTTTGCATGATCAAACAAAACGCAGAAAGCTCAGCTTGGGAGGAGAGCTCATATTATGGTGTCAGACAGCATAAAGAAAATCACTCAGAGGCAAGATTTGGATGAAACCGAAATGGCGGAGGTGATAACGGAGATCATGTCCGGCAATGCGACAGATGCCCAAATAGGAGCACTGATGGGAGCACTTGCCACAAAGGGAGAGACCTTTTCGGAGCTGGCAGGTGCAGCCAGAGCCATGCGCCGCAAAGCCACCAGAATTCAGGCTTCAGCCGAAACCGTTGTCGATACCTGCGGCACAGGTGGAGATAGGGCGCATACTTTCAACATCTCCACAACTGCCGCCTTTGTCGTAGCCGGTTGCGGAGTGACCGTCGCCAAACACGGAAACCGTTCCGTTTCGAGCCAGTGCGGCAGCGCAGATCTGCTCGAGGCTTTGGGAATGCGCTTGGATGTAACGCCGGAGGTGGTTGAAGAGGCGGTTCAGGAGATTGGCATAGGATTCCTGTTCGCCCCGCTTTTTCACGGCGCTATGCGGTATGCCGCCAAGGCTCGCAAAGAAGTGGGAATCCGTTCTATATTTAATATGCTGGGTCCGCTTACCAATCCCGCCGGAGCTAACTGTCAACTTCTCGGGGTTTATGCTCCGGAGCTTACTGAAATGTTTGCCGAGGCCCTGCGATTGCTGGGGAGTCGCCGTGCCTTCGTCGTTCATGGTCAGGATGGCCTTGATGAGATCACCATTTGTGCACCGACTCGGGTTTCAGAGCTGAGTGACGGACGCATCAGGACCTACGATTTGACCCCGGATCAGCTGCTCGGAAGGAACGCGAATCCCGAACAGCTGAAGGGGGGAGACCCATTCACAAATGCACAAATTACCAGACAGATTTTTGCAGGAGAACGCGGTCCAAAACGTGACGTGGTTGTGGTCAATGCAGCAGCAGCCCTTATTGCGGCAGGCAAGGCGAGCGACTTCAAAGGGGCGATCAAACTGGCCGAAGACTCGATCGATTCAGGAGCGGCAGCCGGCAAGTTGGACGCTCTCATTCAATACACCAACGACAATGCACCGTGAAGATTTGGTTGGAAATCAACCGGTAAGCAAACGAGCTTCAGGCGCTCGCTCTTTGGTTCCACTCCTTGGAGAGATTGATGCGATTATGAGATCCGATATCTTGGACAGAATTTTGAAAAAAAAAGAGGAAGAGGTTAAAGCGGCTCAAAAGCGGATGCCTCTGAGTGGACTGCGCGCAGAGGCTGAAAAGCCTCGCAGCAGACGCCCCTTCTTTGACAAATTAGTAGCTCCCGGCCCTTTCGGCGCCAACGTCATTGCGGAAATCAAACGTGGCTCCCCTTCGCGCGGTCCGATCAGAGACGATCTCGATCCTGCGGATTACGCCAGAGCTTACGAAACCGGGGGAGCGGCGGCAATTTCCGTGCTCACGGATGAGAGCTTTTTTCTGGGAGGACCGAAAGACCTGCAAAAAGCGCGAGCCGCTACCCGGCTGCCGGTATTGAGAAAAGATTTCATCATTTCCGAGTACCAGCTGTATGAAGCCGCTTGCCTGGGTGCAGATGCGGTTTTGTTGATTGTCCGGGCGCTATCACGTGAATTCTTGAGCTCTTCTTTGCAGCTTTGCTCCGAACTTGGACTGAGTGCTCTGGTGGAAGTGCACTCCGAACAAGAGCTGGAAAGTGCAAGCCGAGCTAATGCACGCCTGATCGGCATCAATAACCGCGATCTTAGCTCCTTTAAAACCGACATCCGCACATCGATAGGTCTTGCGCGTCTTCTTCAATCGGATCAGGTAGCTGTTGCCGAAAGTGGAATACATGGACGCGAACAGGTCGAAGAGCTGTTGAATGCTGGTATATGGAACTTTCTGATTGGCGAGAGTTTGGTGAGAGCCGATGATCCTGTGAGTTTTTTGCGGAAATTATTGGGGCAATGATCTATGGAAGTAATGAATAATGAACTACATCCAGTCAGC
>JAVEVM010000059.1:0-9391 GCA_034005055.1 Desulforhabdus sp.
CGATCTCCAACCATGTTATCTCGGAGCAAAATTACAGAAGACTATCTCGAGCATCCCCGCTCTTTCATCAGAGGCACAGCCTATCCGTCATTTTCTGCTATCGTGAGCCCCCGAAGTTGGCATGCAGTTTTACGAACCCGTCTTATGTCGGCAAGCCTCTAAAATTACATGAAAATCATACTCATAATGATTTTACCCAAAAAAAACAGAATAAGTCAAGATGAATCTCCCAGTCGCTTCAGCATTACTCGACCGTCACGCTTTTGGCCAAATTTCGGGGCTGATCGACATCCGTCCCTCGGAGAGCTGCTATTTGATAAGCTAGTAGTTGCAGAGGCAAGGTAAAGATCAAAGGAGCTAGCCACTCGGATGTAGCAGGAAGGACAAGTTGTTCCTCATACGCCCCAACTTTAGCATCGGGCCGTTCTTCGATCATGGTTATCAATTGACCGCCTCTCGCCTTCACCTCTTGGACGTTGCTCAGCATCTTTTCGAAAAGGGATCCCCGTTGCAGTAAAACTACAACAGGCATATCTTCATCTATCAGGGCTATCGGGCCGTGCTTCATCTCTCCTGCAGCATATCCTTCCGCATGTATATAAGAAATTTCTTTCAGCTTCAATGCGCCTTCCAGGGCTATCGGGTATAGGATGCCTCTCGCCAGATATAGAAAATCTCTCGCCTGCACGTATCGTTTGGCCCATTCAGTAATTTGTTCGCAATTGCTGAGCACCTCATCCATCTTGCCAGGGACTTCCAGGAGATCCTGGATATGCCGACTAAGCTGCTCCCGTAACAACTGTCCACGAATACTTGCCAGATGCAAGCTGAACAGATATAAGGCAACCAGTTGAGCCGTAAACGCTTTAGTGGAGGCAACGCCAATTTCCGGTCCTGCATGGGTGTAGATTACTCCTTCCGACATTCTCTCGATTGAACTTCCAACGACGTTCACAATTGCACGGCAACAAGCCCCTTTATCCAGGCCTTCCTGCAAAGCCGCCCTAGTATCCGCGGTTTCACCAGACTGGCTTATCACCAGCAGAAGCGAGCTCTTATCAATCAACGGGCTACGATACCGAAATTCCGAAGCCAAATCGACATCCACCGGAACCCGGCACAGTTTCTCCATCATATACTTGGCAACCAGACCCGCATGATAGGAGGTGCCACAAGCAACCAGAAAAATCCGATTGATCTTTGAAATCATCTCCGCAGTGAGGTTCAAGTCGGGCAAAAGAATCGCCTGCTGGCTTAGATCTAGTGCGCCTCTAAAGGTATCAATGACAGCTCTAGGCTGTTCGTTAATTTCTTTCAGCATGAAATGCTTGTAACCGGCCTTTTCTGCCATCACTGGATTCCAATCGATTACCTGCGGAACATGATCTCTCAATTGCCCGTCGATGGTCTCAATTCGATAGCCTTTTCTTGAGACCACAATCAGATCACCATCCTCAAGATAGACGACCTTCCGGGTGTATGGCAAAATTGCCGGAACATCCGATGCAAGAAAATATTCCTCGTCGCCCAGGCCCAATATCAAAGGACTCTCTTTACGAGCGGCAATCAATTCTTCAGGAGACTCTTGGTTCAGAAACACAACAGCGTAACTTCCGCACACTTGCCGCAAGGCATTAACAACCGACTGCCGATAACTGTTGCCGCCAAGCCATTCCCGCTCCACAAGTTTTACTATCACTTCGGTATCCGTTTCCGAAGAGAAGGTAAACCCTTCCCGCTCCAATTGGATCTTCAACTCAGCATAGTTTTCTATAATGCCATTATGCACAACCACGAAAGGACCGGAGCGGTGGGGATGGGCGTTATCGTCAGATGGCTTTCCGTGAGTAGCCCAGCGTGTATGCGCTATTCCAGTAGTCCCGGTCAGCTGTTGATTCTCAAGCCGACTTTCCAGTGCAGAGATCTTTCCCTGGCATCTGACTAACTGAAGATTTCTTCCTTTTCCGATTACGGCAATACCCGCGCTATCGTAGCCTCTATATTCAAGCCGTCTCAGGCCTTCCAACAAAATCCTGACGCACTCCCCAGTACCAGCATATCCCACGATACCACACATAACCTTCCCCCTTTAAAGCAATATTCCCAGCACCGGCGCAAGCACTCAGCTCAGTAGGCACTCGAATGGATTTGTCTCAAAATAAAAAACCCTTCCTCTTGGAAGGGTTTATAATATTGCGCACTTACGCGCAACAAAATTTGCAGAAGTTATCAGTCGCTCAACTCTCCAGATTTCCAGGACCGCACCCAAACGGGGAGTGCTTCGCTGCTAAGGGAAGCGATCGACTGCCATCAGTCCATCCTAAGACAAGGCGTGCAGACGCTGATCAGCACCTCTTTATAGCGCGTGCAGTTTAACGTCGCTCAGCAACCTTCAGACGTGCAATAGCACGCTGCAGTGCCGCCTGTGCACGAACGAACTCAAATCGATCTTTCGCCTCGGCAAGCCGTCTTTCTGCCCTTTCTCTGGCTGCCTTAGCTCGAATCACATCGATATCCGTTGCTTCTTCGGCAGCAGTTGCAAGGATCGTCACCCGGTCTGGAAGAACTTCCGCGTAACCGCCCATCACGGAAATGTAACGAGCCGAGGCGCCAACCCTAAAACGAAGTTCTCCAATTTTAATCTTAGTGAGAAAGGGGATGTGGTTCGGTAGAACGCCAAATTCACCCTCTTCTCCGGGAGCGACCACAATATCCACCTGTTCGCTCAAGACCTTCTTTTCAGGTGTTACTATTTCAAGCAGGATTTTTTCGGCCATTTGTTCACCATTCTTTATTCGCCAGACATTTGCTTGGCCTTTTCAACAGCTTCTTCTATTCCGCCGACCATGTAAAAGGCCTGTTCCGGAATCTCGTCGTGCTTGCCTTCGCAAATCTCCTTGAAGCCCCTGATGGTATCCTCCATCTTAACGTATTTGCCGGCCACACCGGTAAATGTCTCCGCCACATGAAATGGCTGTGACAAGAATCGTTGCATCTTCCTCGCTCGAGCAACCGTCAATTTGTCTTCATCCGACAGTTCATCCATGCCAAGGATAGCGATAATGTCCTGCAAGTCCTTGTATTTCTGAAGAATCTGTTGGACTTCACGAGCCGTCGCATAATGTTCTTCCCCAAGTACGTTGGGATCAAGAATTCGCGAGGTGGAATCCAAGGGATCCACAGCAGGATAGATACCAAGCTCGGCGATCTGACGTGACAGAACGACGGTACCGTCCAAGTGGGCGAAGGTCGTAGCCGGAGCAGGATCGGTCAAGTCGTCTGCAGGTACGTAAACACACTGCACGGAAGTGATCGATCCCTTTGTCGTAGAAGTGATTCGTTCCTGCAACGCGCCCAAGTCGGTTCCAAGAGTCGGTTGATAGCCGACTGCAGAAGGCATGCGGCCGAGCAACGCGGAGACCTCGGCACCAGCCTGAGTGAAACGGAAGATGTTGTCGATAAAGAGGAGCACATCTTGGCCTTCAACGTCGCGAAAATACTCTGCTACAGTTAGAGCAGAGAGAGCAACTCGAGCACGCGCACCGGGAGGTTCGGTCATCTGTCCATAAACCAGACCCGCACGAGGTAGAACCCCGGAGTCTTTCATTTCGTGGTACAGGTCATTTCCTTCACGGGTCCTCTCACCCACACCGGCGAAGACCGAGATACCACCATGCTCCATTGCAATGTTATGGATCATTTCCATCATTACGACGGTCTTTCCAACACCTGCACCGCCGAACATGCCCATCTTACCACCGCGTGGAAACGGGACAAGGAGATCGATAACCTTCACTCCTGTTTCCAAAACATTCACGGAGGTGTCCTGCTCGGTAAAGGCAGGAGCGCCGCGATGAATGGGCATATAAGTCTCGGCGTCAACCGGCCCAAGGCCATCAACTGTTCTACCGACGACGTTTAGAACCCGACCCAGCACCGGCTTACCGACGGGCATTTGGATGGGCTTGCCGGTATCTTTCACAGCCATTCCGCGAACCAACCCATCCGTCAAGTCCATTCCGATGGTGCGCACAACATTGTCGCCTAGGTGCTGAGCTACCTCAAGAACGAGGTTGTCCTCCATGTCGCTCAACCCGGGATTACTGACCAGGAGCGCCGTCAACAAGCCAGGAAGTTTTCCCTCCTCAAACTCGACGTCCACCACGTTACCAATAACCTGAACGATCTTTCCCATGTTCATGGGTTAAATACCTCCTTGAAAAACTCGGATGGTTGCCAAGCTATCTCAGTGCTTCAGCACCACCAACAATGTCCATGAGCTCCTTGGTAATTCCTGCCTGTCGTGCCTTGTTGTAAGTCAGGGTCAAATCCTTCACCAACTCTTTACAGTTATTCGTAGCATTCTCCATAGCGGCCATGCGCGCAGCATGCTCGCTAACTGCCGTCTGGTAAAGACCTTCAAGAATTTGAATGTGAACAAAGTTAGGCAGAAGGTCGGTCAGCAAAGCCTGATGTGAGGGCTCGAAGAGGTATTCGATCGCCTCTTCCTCCTCTCCTCCTTCGACCTGACCGGAGTCAACAGGCAATAATTTAACAAGAGTAGGCTGTTGCTTCACCGTGCTGATGAAATGACTATAGATGAAATACACTTCATCCGTATCACGATTTTCGAACAGTCCGATCAACTCTTGCCCTAAAGCAAACGCATCATCGTAGCTTGGCCTATTCAAGAGACCGGTGAGACGGCTTCTCACTTCATATCTGCGTCGCCTGAAGTAATCGGCACCCTTTCTTCCGGCGGCTGTCAAGGAGACTTGAATACCCTTGGATCGTTGCTCTTGAATAAACCGTTCTGCCATTACGATCAGGCTGTTATTGAAGCTGCCGCATAAACCCCTGTCTGCAGTCACAAGGACCAGTTCAATTTTGTTGATTTCTTCACGAGCATTCAGCAGTTCGTAAGACGCGCGCTCTTCGACACCCCCGGCCACACGTTGGATTACCTCCTTGAACTTGCTCGCATATGGGTGAAATCTCTCCATATTTTGCTGGGCGCCACGCAGCTTTGCGGCGGCCACCATATTCATGGCCTTGGTGATCTGTGAGGTCTTCTTTACGGCGTCGATTTTTCTCTTAATATCTCTTAAGGTTGCCATAATGCAATTCCTCTTTCACTCTAAGTCACTAATTTGACGCCTAACCCGCGAACACCCCGGCAAACTCCTGAAGTGCATTCTTCATCTTCTCATCGAGGCTGTCTCCGATAACCATCTGTTCCTTGATTTCTGTCAAGATCTCAGGATACTTGCGCTCCATGAAAGCGAGCATTTGAGTCTCATACTCTCCGACCCGCTCAACCGGCACGTGATCGAGGTAACCTCTCGTTGCAGCGTACAAGGAGGTCACTTCCTTTTCGGCGGACATCGGCTGATACTGAGGCTGCTTCAACAGCTCAACCAATCGCATGCCTCGATTCAGCTGCGCTTGGGTTGACTTGTCGAGATCGCTACCGAATTTGGCAAACGCCTCAAGCTCGCGATATTGCGCGAGATCCAACCGCAATCGTCCAGCGACCTGCTTCATCGCCTTTGTTTGCGCGGCACCACCGACTCGAGAAACTGACAGGCCTACGTTAATGGCAGGACGCACACCGGCAAAGAAGAGGTTGGGCTCCAGGTAAATCTGACCGTCAGTAATTGAAATAACATTGGTCGGAATGTAAGCCGATACGTCACCAGCCTGAGTCTCAATGATAGGCAGTGCTGTCAGTGAACCGGCGCCCAACTCGTCATTGAGCTTCGCAGAGCGCTCCAGCAACCGGGAGTGGTTGTAGAAAATGTCTCCGGGGTAAGCTTCACGTGCGGGGGGGCGACGCAACAGTAGTGAGACCTGTCTGTAGGCTACGGCTTGCTTGGAAAGATCGTCATAGATGATCAAAGCATGCCTGCCACGGTCACGGTAATATTCGCCCATAGCGGTACCGGCATAGGGAGCAATGTACTGCAACGGAGCAGGGTCACTCGCACACGCTGCAACCACAATGGTATATTCCATGGCGCCGTGTTTTCGCAGCGTCTCCACGACTTGGGCCACCGTTGATTTCTTTTGCCCGATCGCGACATAAATGCAGATTATACCGCTGTCCTTCTGGTTGATGATCGCATCCACACCGATAGCCGTTTTACCAATCTGACGGTCGCCGATAATGAGCTCGCGCTGTCCGCGGCCGATTGGAGTCATAGCGTCAATTGCCTTCAATCCCGTATACATCGGCTCGTTGACCGACTGGCGAGCAATAACCCCAGGAGCGATAACCTCGAGCCGCGATGTTTCCTTGGCCTTGATAGGCTCTTTGCCATCGAGAGGATTACCCACAGGATCGACGACGCGGCCGAGCACTTCGTCGCCGACTGGCACTTCGGCGATGCGGCCGGTTCGTCTAACCTCGCCCCCTTCCTTGATGTGAACGTCTTCACCCATGATGGCGACACCCACGTTGTCTTCTTCCAAATTCAGGGCAAGGCCGTAGACGATTCCGTGTTCAGTAGGGAACTCCAGCAACTCCATAGACATGCACTTCTCAACGCCATAAACGCGAGCGATACCGTCACCCACGGAGAGCACACGGCCGGTTTCACTGAGCTCAACCTTCTTCTCGTAGTCCTTGATCTGCTCTTTAATGATTTGACTGATTTCTTCTGCTCTGATTTCCATTAAACTAACTCACCCCTTTTCAAAGATTCTTTGATATTTAATAACTGCCTCCGCACACTCCCATCTAAGACCAAATCGCCAATCTCCGCCAGCACTCCGCCAATCAACTGCGGGTCTTGCTCAAACTCGATCGCGATCTTTTTCCCTGTCATCTTTTCGAGGCTTGCGGCAATATCCTGGATCGATTGATCATCTAGAGGCGTAGCTGCTTTGATCCGCGCGCGAGCAATATTGGCATGCTCATCGATCAATTTGTGGTAGTAGTCTTTGATTTCTCCCAGATTCTGAACCCGCTTCTTTTCGACAAGCAGCCTTAGAAAGCTACGCATGATCGGTCTCATCTCAACCTTATCTGCGATCGCCATAAAGACGCTCATCCTGGTAGCCTCCGGATACAAAGGATTTTGAATGGCATCCGCCAGCTCTGGAAGCTCCCCGAAGAGCCGCACAAAATCATCCAGCTCTTGCCCGTATTGTTCAACTTGCCCCTGCTCCAAACCCAAATTGAACAAAGCCTTGGCATAACGTTTGGCTATAACTAAATTTCTCACTTCGCCTCCACCACCTTTGTCATGAAGTCCCGGACTAAACGCTCTTGATCTTCCGACTGCATGTTCTTTCGCAGCATATCCTCTGCGGCAGCCACTGAGAGCTCGCTAACCTCTTTCTGAAGACTTTCTCTGGCGGCCTTGATTTCTTGCTGGATCGATATTTCCGCCTGCTCTTTAATGTATTCAGCCTGGCGCTCAGCAGCCTCCAAAATCTTTCTTCTCTCGATTTCACCTTCCTGAACGTGTTCGGAGACTATTTGCTTTGTTTCGTCCTCCAGCGCGGCCAGTTTTGCTCTGTATTCAGCGCTCTTTTGCTCTGCCTCTTGCTTCTTGAGCTCGAGCTCAGCCAGCATTTTTTGAATATCTTCCCGTCTCGATGTAAAATATTTGCTCAACGGCTTTTTCAGAAGCTTTATCAGGATAGCCACCATAATTGAAAAGTTCATTACTCTGAAAAGGAAATCGCTCCAATTCAAGGCATGGCCTCCGGCTTCGGAGGCAGCGGCAGTACCTTGCATGCCCAGGAGCACTCCGGTAACGAGGACAATAAATACAAAGTGTTTTTTCATAGCGCTAGTGCCCATGCCCTCCTTTTCCATTAAATACTCCTTCCCAAAATCTTTTGCGCCAAATCTTTTGCGAATGCCTGGACTTGCGACCTCAGTTGTTCCCGTGCCGCGCCTATGTCCTTTTCCACCTTGTCACGCATCTCTTGCACCTTGAAAGACGCCTGCTCTCCAGCTCGCTGCAGTAAATCTTTTTCATGTTGATAAGCAGCTTCTTTCAGATCTTGGACTTTCTGCCGCCCGAGGTTGCGGGCTGCCTGGATTTGATCGTCAAATTCTCGGACTGCCCCCAGAGCATCAGCCTCGGCTTTGGAAATCTGCTCCTCTTGCTCATTAATGTGTTGATTTCTCTGGGCAACAAGCCGGCGAATCGGACGATACAGAATCATGTTCATGACAAAAAGCAAGATGAAAAAATTCACCATCTGGATGAAAAGTGTGATGTCGATGTTGATCATTTTACTCTTCCTCGCTCCAAGCACATTAATAACAATATTACTATCGGGCCCAGGTTTTATTTTGCCGCCGTCGATGTGCCTCATACCCCCCGCTCGCACCGCCTGTGTTTGCCAAGGCAACGGCAAAGTGAAGATTTAGCATCGACCTCTTAGCATAAGTAAGCTGGGTTCGCAAGCGGAAAAGTAAAAAAAATCACAAATAGAACTTCCAAGGATTGAACACGTCATATTAGCGCGATTGAAAGACGTAGCGTCGCATGCTCACGTTCTCAATGATGCCTATGGCAAAGCACAGCGTAATTAACGAAGATCCGCCATAACTGACGAAAGGCAGAGGAATTCCCACAACCGGGAGTAGGCCGATTACCATTCCGATATTGATGAGCGCCTGCCACATTATCAGCCCGGTCATGCCGACCACCAGCAAAGACCCGAACCGATCCTTAGACCTGCGCGCCACACGGAGCGCCAATGATACTAGCAATGCAAACAATACAAGCAGGACTAGGCAACCGACAAAACCCCACTCTTCCGCCCAAACTGAAAAAATAAAATCGGTGTGCTTTTCGGGCAGGAAATGCAATTTATTTTGGGTGCCATTCAAAAAGCCTTTGCCCCAGGTCATGCCGGAGCCGATGGCAATTTTCGACTGTCGGATATGGTATCCGGCTCCAAGCGGATCCAGGTCGGGTCGCAAGAGGATGAGAATCCTGGTTTTCTGATAGGGTTTTAGGACATTTTGCCAGATAGGCAGGATTAGCGGCAGGCACCCCAAACCAATAAGCAGTATATAGCGCCATCGCACTCCCATGAAAAAGATCAGAGTGCCGGAAATGGTTACGAGGCAGATTGCCGTTCCCAGATCCGGCTCGGCCAAGATCAAAAGAATGGGGATCCCTGTAAGCACTGCAGGGACGATAAACCTTTGGAAGCTTGGAAACGGTGAAATATCCTGAGAGGAGAAATAACTGGCCAATTGGACCACTATCACAATCTTCATGAACTCGGATGGCTGGAACTGTAGCCCCCCTCCAAAATCCAACCAGCGCTTGGAGCCATTCACTTCTTTACCAATCAACAATACTGCTACCAGCAGCAGTAATGCGAAAATGTATATCCATAAGCTCAGTGTTTTGAGTCG
>JAVEVM010000060.1:0-9322 GCA_034005055.1 Desulforhabdus sp.
ACTGAAACCCCAAATTGGACATCCCGACCGGATAGCGGTTGGGAAAAGCAAGGGCAATGCGAAACTTGCCCCCCCAATCCTTAAAAACGGTGCCACGTTCTTGAGCCAGCCAATGCTGCTGGCGCTGTTTCAACTTCCACGACATAACCTGATTCAGGCACTAGACCGCCATGGTCTCGAAAGGTTAGAGGTTTGGTGATGCTTTAAAATGAACTGCGCAACGGGGCGCATGACTCAAATCGCCGTCACATGCCATCTGAGAGCTTGAGTACTCCAGGCCGCTATACTAAGAGCCATCTTCCCTGGGCAATCGAATCGATGCCGCAGGTAAATGCTTTCGCTCACCCGGGCTACTTGGAATCCTCTAACCTTTAGAAACTGGAAAGTAAAGCCTCGATCAGTCCGCCTGACGCCGAATAAAGGTCGGAATGCTAAGATCTTCTTCGTCCGAGCCTCCCCCGCCGGTCAACCTGCGCAGGAAAGTGCGCTTCTTAGGCGCCTCCTCAACCGGCTCTTCTCGCATTGTGCGATGCCGGACGACAGTTGGAATTTGCAGATAATCGTAATTGATCTCGGGCACCATGCCGCCCGCTTTAATACGTCGCTGAGCCTGCCGCGACAATGACTCAACCTTCTGCACCTGTTCCATTTTTCCAATTCCCGTGGCAATGACCGTGACTCGCAACTCGTCTTCCATGGTCGGATCGATGGTCATTCCAAGGATAATATGGGCATCTTCATCCACTTCCTTGTGGATGACCGATGAGGCTTCCTCAAACTCGTGCATGCCCAGATCGGGACCTGCGCAGATATTGATGAGGGCAGCCTTAGCTCCATGGATAGAAATATCTTCCAGCAGCGGGCTGGAAACAGCTTGCTGCGCGGCATGCACCGCCCGGTTTTCTCCCCTGCCGGCTCCCGTTCCCATGAGTGCCAGCCCCATTTCCGCCATAACGGTCTTTACATCGGCAAAGTCAACATTGATATAGCCGGGATTAATTATAAGATCTGAAATGCCCTTTACAGCGAACAGCAAAACATCGTCCGCCCTCTTAAACATCTCCAGGAAAGTCGCCCGCCGATCGGCAAGACATAACAGTCGATCATTTGGAATAGTGATCAGGGTATCGACTACCTGCTGCAGAGAGTTCATTCCCTCATCGGCATTGCGATGCCTGACCTTGCCTTCGAAGGCAAAAGGTTTGGTTACTACGGCTACCGTGAGAACCCCCATATCCTTGCACGCCTGCGCCACCACGGGCGCTCCACCGGTGCCCGTGCCACCTCCGAGGCCGGCGGTGATGAATACCATATCGCTCCCGTCTATGGTCTCCTTTATCTTGTCGATATCTTCCTGGGTTGCCTTGCTGCCAACCTCCGGATTACCCCCAGCACCAAGGCCTTTAGTCAAATTAACGCCAAGATGAATCTTGGTTGGCGCCAAGCTGCGCTCAAGCACCTGGAAATCTGTATTAGCGGCAATGAATTCAACTCCTTCCAGACCAACACTGATCATGTTGTTGATCGCATTGCCACCACCACCGCCGATGCCAAACACTTTGATTTTGGCCCTGTTTATTAAGGCGCTGTCCATGTTTTTCATCTCTCCCCCTCAAGTTTCCTGAAAGTTGAAGATCATCCCTAAGCCGATTAATGCTCACCTTTACCAGAACTCTCTAAACCAATCCCTAATGCCTTCAAGGACTCTATTGAACAAGCTCGGTTTTTCGACAGGCGCCACCACCCCCTGCTTTCGTCCGTAAAGAATCAAGCCGGTGGCCGTTGCAAATATCGGATTTTTGACCACATCACCAAGGCCGTGGAAGCGATATGGAATACCAATACGCACCGGCATGTCGAAGGCTTTTTCAGCCAACTCCCTGATGCCCGGCAGCAGCGAAACTCCGCCCGTTAAAACCAGTCCCGCGTGAAGCGATTCGGCATAGCCTGAGCGAACCAACTCCCACTCGACGATTTTCAATATTTCCTCCACCCGGGCCGCGATAATTTCGGTTAGAATGGATTGCGCAAGCTGACGCGATTTTTGTCCCCCAACCGAGCCAACCTCGATGATATCTTGTTGGTTCACCCAATCGATCATGGCACAGCCGTACTTTTTCTTGATTTTCTCCGCTTCATCAATCGAAGTGCGCAAGCCTACAGAAATATCGGAAGTGATATGATTGCCACCCAAGCCGACTACGCAGGAATAGCGAATGGCATGATCCTGGAAAATGGCGACATCGGTGGTCCCGCCGCCCATGTCCACTAAAGCCACTCCCAAATGCTTCTCGTCGGTATCCAATACCGACTCACTTGAGGCCAGTGACTCCAGAACGACCTTTTGCACTGAAAGTCCCGCCCTTTCACAGCACTTGATGATGTTTTGAACAGCGCTGGTAGCTCCGGTTACGATGTGAACCTTGGCTTCCAGTCTGACTCCGGACATCCCCAAAGGGTCCTGAATACCTTCTTGATCGTCCACGATGTATTGCTGAGGCAGCACATGGAGAATCTGCCGATCATAAGGCATGGCGATAGTCTTGCCGGCATCCAGCACACGATCGATATCGGCGGGAGTCACTTCGCGGCTTTTGATAGCAATTACGCCATGACTGTTGAGACTCTGCACATGGGTGCCCGCTACACCAGCAAAAACCGAAGAAATTTCGCAGCCCGCCATTAATTCAGCTTCTTCAACGGCTTTCCTGATGGAGTTGACCGTTTGTTCGATGTTGACCACCACGCCGCCGCGCATGCCAACCGAAGGGTATGTTCCTACCCCAACGATATCGATACCCTCGGGCGTCACTTCTCCAACAACAGCACATATCTTGGTGGTGCCAAGATCGAGCCCTACGATCAATTCCTCTTTTCTTGCCATCGGTTTGTCCTTCCTGTAACCGTTGAGCGCACCGAATGCAACCCTCACTCATATGCCTTTAGGCGTAGGGAAACGCCCCTCAATATAAGCCCGATCGGAATAGTCCACATCGATTCGGGTCACGCTATTCAGGCACTGATGTTCCATGAGCACACCGAAAATGCGATCGAGACGAGCCAGCTTACCTTCAAATTCATCTCGTCCCAGGTGAATAGGTATGCCTCCATGTGTGGTGTAAAGGGTAAACCCTTCCGCGCCGCGCCAATGGCACTCTGAAATGCGACTGGAGGGGAGCCGGTCCTGCACCTTCTGCAACGCTGTCAGCAAGCTCTGCAAGGATTGGAGAGGCTCAGCCTGCAGATAACTCCCGTCCATTAACTCCGTGTTAGAAAATCCTGTTATCAACAGCAGATCTTGATATCTTGCCGGGTGCACTTTCTGAAACAGCTTCCCCTGCACATCAATCAGGAAAAAATCGGCCACGTGAATGATTGCTATCGGCTCGCGCTCATCGATATCTACCACTATTCGGCGGGAGAGATCGAAGCTGACGACAGCCGAGCGCACCCAGGGGATCGATTCCAATCTTTCGGCAAGCTGTCGGGTACGCACGGTAAGCAGGTTGGCTCCCCGCGGAACCCCCATCACGTTCAATACCTCCTGGCGGGTTACATGTTTGATCCCGCTGATCTTGATCTCTTCCACTTGCGGCCAGGAGGCCTTCAGAAGTGCATGGTAGCAATGGGCAAAAGCTGCGCTCAGCAGAGGAATGAGCATAATCAGAAAAGCGAAGACAAGCACCGTTCCGGCAAACCGTTTCCATTTTCTTTTTCTCATGAGATCGGTTTTGTAGCGATTCTTCTTCTTTCTCATACCATCTCTTCCAGCCGGCCAGATTTTGCTGCACTCACCCGATGCCGAGAGTCGAGTGCTGAGTCCTTTCTACTCGTCCTCAACCAGTGCCCCCAGAAAAGAATCTGGCTAGGATTTTCGTATAATAAACTTCCCCCTCGACCATCATTTCTGTCTCCATGACTCAGCACTCGACACTCAACACCGGGCCAATTTTTCCAACAGCCATTCCCCAACTTGCCAGACATTTCCCGCCCCCAGGGTAATAACCACATCACCTGGCAACACCATATCCTGCAGCCTCTTCAATATCTCTTCCAAAGAGGCACAGAAATGAAGGTCATGGTGCCCGTGCAGAGCAATCTCGTCGGCTAATCTGCGACCGGTTACTCCGGCAATTGGTTTTTCGCTGGCAGCATAAATTTCCGAAACCAGCAGTACATCCGATTGATAAAAGCAACGAGCGAACTGATCCATCAGGGATTCGGTTCGGGTGTAGCGATGCGGTTGAAAAGCGACTACTTTACGCCGGTCGGGATAACATCCGGCCAGAGTCTCAAGTACGTTGCGAATTTCAGTGGGATGGTGGCCATAGTCATCCAAAATAAGAATCCCTCCGACCTCGCCCTTGATCTGAAAGCGCCGCTGTACCCCTGTCATATCCGCCAAGCCGGCTTGAACACTTGTCCAGTCCACTTCCAATTCCTGAGCTACAGCTATCGCAGCCAGGGAATTCAAAACGTTATGACGCCCGGGAATGGGTATCTCTACCTCGCCAAGCTCCTCTCCCTGAAAAAAAGCTCTATAGGAAGTCGTAAGCCCGTGCATTTGGATGTTCCGCGCTTGAAAGTCCGCCTGAGAAGAAAAGCCATAAGTGACGAACCTTTTGCCGATCTGAGGCAGCAAAGTCTGAATGTTTTCGTCTTCGAGACACAGCACTGCCTGGCCGTAGAACGGGATCTTGTTGATAAATTGCTGGAAGGTTCTCTGTATGTGGTCGAGATTCCGATAGAAATCCAGATGCTCAAGATCGATATTGGTTACGACGGCTATAGTCGGAGGGAGTAGCAGAAACGTTCCGTCGCTCTCATCGGCTTCGGCTACCATGAAGTCGCCTCGCCCCAGTTTTGCATTGGTTCCCCAGGCATTTAACTTACCGCCGATCACCACCGTCGGATCAAGTCCGCCACGCGCCAGCACAGTAGCCACCATCGATGTAGTCGTGGTTTTGCCATGAGCGCCTGCAACCAGAACGGAGTATTTAAGCCGCATGAGCTCCGCAAGCATTTCAGCACGGCGGATCACGGGGATTTTGCCCAAAACTCTGGCTGCCTGCACTTCTGGGTTATCCTCGGCAATGGCCGAAGAGATTACTACGACATCCGCACCCCGAATGTGGTCCGCATGATGGCCGATCTTGACGGTAGCTCCCAGCTCAGCCAGTCTGCGAGTTATGTCAGCTTCCTTTATATCCGAGCCGCTCACCTGGTAACCCAGGTTGAGCAAAAGCTCGGCAATGCCGCTCATGCCGATGCCGCCTATGCCAACAAAGTGAATGTGCTGATAACGTTTGTACATCTCAGACAATCCGTTGATTGCTGCGTTTGGCTATATTCATAAGAATTCCTACTGCCACACAATTCGCGGTAAAAGCACTGCCGCCGTAGGAGATAAAAGGAAGCGGCATACCTTTGGTCGGAACCAGGCCCAATACCACACCCATATTGAGCAGGGCCTGTGAGCCGAGCAGTATTGTCAGTCCGAGTGCCAGCAAAGCGCCATAGGCGTCGGGTGCTTTGCGGGAAATCTGCAGCCCGGTCCAAAATAGAAAGAAGAACAGCAAGCACACGATGACAATACCCAGGAATCCCAGCTCCTCGCCAATCACTGCCATGATGAAGTCGGTAAAAGACTCTGGAAGATAAAAAAGCTTCTGATGCCCGGCGCCAAGTCCTTTGCCCCACAAACCGCCGGATCCCACGGCGATCCATGCCTGGATGAGCTGGTAGCCGGAATCGAGCGGATCTGTCCATGGATTGATGAAGGCCGTAATCCGCTCCCAGCGATAGGGAACCTGATAGACAAAATAATAGAGGCCGGCAGATGCCGCAGGCATAAGGATCAACAGATGACGGATCGGCACGCCCGCAACCGTCAGCATCAAGAAAGTCAGCAGAGAAATCACAAAGGTTGTACCGAAGTCGGGCTCCAGCAGCAGCAAAAAGCTTATTGCGCCACACCAAAACATATGCGGCAAAAAGCCAACGCCGATCTTCTTCAGCCTTTCCTGTCTGACTGAGAGGGAAGCACTCAAATAGACGATCCACGCCACCTTTACAAATTCGGCCGGTTGTATGCTGAAGTAACCCACACTAAACCAACGCCGCGCGTTGTTTAGCTTAACGCCGACACCAGGCACGAGCACCAGCAGCAACGAAACAAGGCCCAAGAGCAATGTCAAACGGGCGTAATCTCTATAACTGTCATAAGGTATTCTGCTGAATGAAGCCATGGCGACTATTCCCAATATGATCCACACAAACTGTCGCTTCACATAATGGGCGGTATCCCCGGTCTTTTGAAATGACATTACAAAGCTGGCGCTGTAGATCATGACTAGCCCCAGTATGATGAGCAGCAATACTTCGATCCACAGCTGCAGGTCCAGTGGCAGAAGGTTTGTCGCGCCATCCGGACCGGTTTGTTCATGTGGAGCGCTCAAGGCAGGTGACAGATTGACAGTCGGATTTGTCATCTATCGTCCTTCTTTCGGCAGCTCATGTACCAGTCTCTTAAAATGATCTCCCCGCTGTGCATAGCTTTCGTACTGATCGAAGGAAGAGCAGGCCGGGGACAAGAGCACGGTGTCCCCAGGTCGAGCCAGCGTTACCGCTTCGTCGAAAGCTCCCTGCAGATCATTGAAACATTTGGTTGGGATCCAATCCGCCAGTTCGGCACTGATCCTGGCCGCTGCTTCTCCAAAAACCAGAGCCTCCTTCCCCTTCGTTTTGAGAGCATCGGCCAGCGGTCGGTAGGAGCCCAGCTTGTCACGCCCCCCCAGCAGTAGCCAGACGGACCGATCGAAATTTTCCAAAGCCTTTAGAACGGCCCCCACGTTTGTCGCCTTGGAGTCGTCGTAAAAGTCTATTCCACGCCAGTTTGACACCCATTCCATGCGGTGAGGCAAACCTTTGTATTCATCAATTACCTGTTGAATCTCTGATCGACCAACCCCTAGAACGGCTCCGACCAAAGCTGAAGCGAGAATGTTCTCCTGGTTGTGCACCCCTTTTAGTGGTGTCCGTTGGAGATCCAGGGAAAAAGACTCTCTTCCGGGAATGTCGATCCACGCTTCATCCTGTCGGATTGTGGCATGGGCGGTCGCATCGCCGCGGCTAAAGATCAGCGTTTGACAGGGGAATTCGGATAATTTCCGCCGGCAGATCGGGTCATCCCCATTCACGACGGCCACCTGCTCGCCGCTCTGGCGAGCAAAAAGGGAAAACTTCGAATCCGCATAGGCAGAAAAGTTACTATAGCGATCCAGATGATCCTCGGTCACATTCAGGAGCACGCCAATCTCCGGGCGGAAGTGGAAAGCTGTATCGAGCTGAAAACTGCTGACTTCAAGCACCAGCAACTCAGCCTCCCCGCCTGAGAGGATCCATTGACTAAGCGGTGTGCCGATATTGCCGCCCACGAAAACTCTTTTGCCTGCCCGTCTGAGCACCTCGCCAATCAAGGATGTGGTTGTGGTTTTGCCATTGGTGCCGGTAACCGCCACAACCGGCTCCCTCACCTGTCGCCAGGCCCAATCAAGCTCCCCGATTATTTCCACCCCTTTGCGCGCGGCCTGCTGGAGGGGCGCCAAATCAAGCGGCACACCAGGGCTCACGATGATCTGATCGGCATTCAGAAAATCTTCCTGCTGATGAGAGCCTAGTCGAAGAAAGCACCCTTGCCTTTGCAGCCCATCCAATTCGGCACCGAATTGCGCTTCTGACCGTAAATCTGTCCCGATTACCCGGGATCCCTGACGGAGCAACAATTCGCACACGGAGCGACCGGAGACTCCAAGGCCGACTACCAGTACCTTTTTGGCTGCTGCCACTTGATTAGCTCTCAGCATTGACCAGTCCTTGTACAACACGCTCCATCCTCATACCGCGGGAGCCCTTAACCAGAATCCAGCTATCCCTCACGCCCAGGGAACGCAGCAAGGTCACAATTTGCCGGTGACTGCTCGCGTGAAAGCATGTCCCTTGGGACATTCCAGCTTCCAGAGCGCCCTTGCCGATTTCTGCCGCAAGATCACCAAGCGTGATCAGCTGTGCCGGGCCCATTGCGCCGATCTCCCGGCCAACTTCCCTGTGCAGTCGGGCGCCTTCCGGACCCATTTCACGCATTTCTCCCAAAATTGCGATGACAGGCTTGCCGTTGCTGGCCTCGAGTGTCGCGCGAACAGCGGCAAGCATCGAAACCGGGTTGGCATTGTAAGTGTCGTTAACTAGAATAGTCCCTTCCTTCAAGCGACAGACCTCCATCCGCTGAGGTACCGGGCGGTGCCTTTCCAGCCCTGCTATGATGCTCTCCGGCGGAGCTCCCATCGCGTAGCCGACCGATGCTGCAGCTAAAGCGTTTTGCACTTGATGTAATCCAAGGACCGAAAGATGTACGGGAAATGCCTCGGGACCAAGAGCAATGCTGAAAGTGCTCACACCTTGATCTATTGCCACTGATCCCCTAAGGTGCACATCTGCACCCGCATCCCTGCTGGAATAGGTGAGCACACGAGCTTTGAGGGTTTTAGAAAGGCTGCGCAAACGCTCATCGTCCAAGTTGATGACAGCCAAACCATCCGCAGAGAGACTCGTCAACAGGCTGCCTTTTTCCTCCAGGATGCGCTCAGGTGATTCCAAGCCTTCCAGATGGGCCGGATGGATGTTGGTTATCAGGCCGACAGTCGGCTGAGTAATCTCCAGAAGACGCTGCATTTCCCCGAAGACATTGATTCCCATCTCGATAACTGCCGTTTCGTGATCAGGCCGAAGCGAAAGCAAAGTGAGCGGGACTCCGATCAAATTGTTAAGATTCCCAGCGTTCTTGTGAACGCTTCGATCAACCCCCAGGATAGCCGCTATCATCTCTTTGGTGCTGGTTTTGCCATTGCTTCCCGTTATTCCGACTACAGGAATAGAATAGCGTTTGCGATGGTAACGCGCTAATTCCCCCAGTGCAAAAAGAGTGTCGGCGACTTTGACCACCGCAACTTCCCGCGGAAACCCAACCGTCATGCCATACGTCGTCAGCAGCACAGCAGAGGCTTTCTTGCCCAGAGCGTCAGGGATAAAATCGTGTCCGTCGTGATTCTCACCGGCTAAAGCTACAAAACAGTCGCCTGCTTTAAGGGAGCGAGTATCCGTTGATATGCCGCTTAACTCAACTTCGACATTTCCCTGTAGGAGCTCACCGCCAGTGGCTTCAATCAACTTCGCGACTGTCCAGTTCATAGTCCCTCAAGCCCGATGGCTGTTGCGTCGATTGTGCAAAATAGTTCCGAACGACTACCCGGTCGTCGAAAGAGGC
>JAVEVM010000061.1:0-9235 GCA_034005055.1 Desulforhabdus sp.
TCGAACCTGCATTAGATCCCCGATCCGTGAGAAGCGAAAATTGTCGAATCCTTTAACAGTTCACGAATACGCATGGGCTTTTTGACAGGGTCTCCGCCCCGAGAAAAAGTCAGTAGCTGCATCGTCAACTCGCGGGCGCGTAAACACGACTTTTCAGCTTCTCCCAGCCTTTTTTTTATGTTGTCAATGGAGCTCGAATCCATCAACGCAAGAGATATGTTCCCCATAATGGCAGTCAGAATGTTATTGAAATCGTGAGCGACTCCGCCGGCCAGAATACCGACGGATTCCAGTTTTTGTACCTTAAGTAATTCGTCTTCCAGCTTTTTCTTCTCGGTTATGTCTCTGATGTGCTCGGCGACCATCACGACCTCTCCCTGATCGTCGCGAATCGGGAAGGCTCGAATTTCCTTAACGGTGTCGCCGGGATGACTGCACAATTCCAATTGGCTAATCCTTCCCGTTGCGAAAGCTTCCTTGGCGGGGCAGGGCTCGCATGGCGTTTCGCGCCCGGCATAGATTTCATAACATTTCGGATTCTGCTCCTGTCCTGTGGAGGCGCTGCCGTATCCGTTATGCGAGTTGCTCATAATGACGCGGAAATCTTTATCCTGCAGTGACAAGAGATCGGGAATTGCATGAAAGATATTCTCCAGAAGCTCTTGCGATTGCCTTAAACGCTCTTCGGTTTTCTTCCTCTCTGCGATTTCCTGGTTTAAATGGGAAACGGTCCCCTGCAATTGGGCTGTGCGCTCTGCCACCAACTGCTCCAGTTTGGAGCGGTGTAACATGAGCTCTTTTTCCGAGCTTGTCAGTTGTTCGATCTTCTGCTGCAGGTCCTGATTGAACTCACCAATTTTTCGGTACAGCTCGAAACTTTCCAGGGTGTTCGCACTATTGAGCATGACTATGGAAAAGAGGCCGAGGGAAACATCCGGGATGTTTTTTGCGGCGGCCGCCAGGACGCCGACAAACATTCCCCTCACCCTGGAGGTGGTTGCCATCCCATGCAGCAGAAGCTGTCTCTTGAAATCTTTGGAATAGACGATAATGGGTTTATTGGTTTGTAGAGCGCGGGTAAAGGTTCCGTCGTCGATAAGCGTTTCCACTTCGTCTTGGACGGTGTGGCAACTGGATTCCGGGTCGCAGTCAAACAGGTAAAAATCGGAATCCTTCTCATCGACCAGAAAAAAGGCTGTGCAGCAGAAGGACAGCAGTCGTTGGATTTTTTCCCGGGTTTGCTTCAAAATGCTGGAAGGCTCGTGCATCCGGTTGATGCTGGACTGAAAGTTTCCCAGCGAAGCCGCCATCTCTAAGGTTTCTATGGTAAAACGATTCACTTCCTCAAGGTAATCGAGGCGTGCCAGAAGTTTGCGACTATCGATTTCATCCATATCGCTACACACCATTGCCGAAGATTCTGGTGAGCTCGCCAAGCTGGCGATCGACGTGTTTGAGGGTTGTGGCAAAAATGCTCGGAGGAAGGTCCAGGTAATTCCAGAGATCGGGGTCTAACGGTGCTACAAGTTGTTCTCCGCTCGAGCCGATCCGAGCCGCATTCACAATGATATCCGCCAGGTTCACAATGGCCGGCTCCAGGCCGTCTGTGGCCTGCATCGGCTGATGGTGATATTTGACGATGTTCTCAAGGGAGACCGGCAGCTTCCATGCTTTGAGCAGACGCGCGCCAATGGTGGAATGCATCAGCCCGACGGTTTCAGGCTCCACTTCATGCAGAAGCTTGTCTTCACTTTGTGCTCGCTGTAGGCTGGCGAGAAGCTCATCGGGCATGTACTTGCCCACAATGAGCCGGCCGATGTCATGGAGCAACCCGCCGATGAAGAGTCTTTCCAGATTGGCAGTGTTCTTGTAACCGGCGATGACTCGTGAGGCGATGGCGCAGGCCATATGATGCTTCCAGAATGATCGCATATCAATAATATGAGCGGGGATGTTGCCGAAATGGGTCATGATGGTGATGCCGAGCGCCAGGCTTCCGATCTCTTTAGTTCCAATCACAACGACCGCGCGCGATATCGTGTCAATTTTCGAGCGTAATCCGTATAGAACACTGTTTGCGATTCTCAAAAGGCGTGCCGAGAGACTGGAATCGTTCCTAATGATGTCGGCGATGTCCCTGGCTGAGCTACGGGGATTGTTTATGGCATCGTTTATCTGATAGAAGATGCAGGGCAATGCGGGAAGTATGATCTCTTTTTCAAGCAGGGCAAAGGGACTTTTTTTCGGATTCCGCTTCTTGGCCGTTTCACATGGAATATCAGAAGGCTGTAGCGGTTGCAGAGCACTCGGCTGCAGCTCGCTCCAATCCTGTTTTTTCCCCAACATTGTCCTGGCCTGCCTGGCGGCACACAGCCGAAACAATTCTTGCTCAACCCCGCTCTCCACATCCATGTGCGAGAATCTTTTGGCTAGGCTTTTCACAGCCATGTCCATCGTTTCTGAGTCTATTTCGGGTTCTGGAGGCTTTTGGACGCTGCCCTCTGTACTGTTAACAATCTGGATTGCCGTGATTCCCCAAATCTTAAGGATTCGAAGGTGCTTGGAGGTGAGCTTGAGATCTTTAGCCAGCAGAAACCGGCCGTTGCGATCGTAGACATCTTCGGCAAGGGTCATTCCGGGTAATATGTCATCTATGATAACACTGTCCATATTTTTCCTCGTCAATGTGGCAGCAGCGAGGCATTGCGATCATCAACCTGTTCATGAGATGCGGAGGGAAATCAAAGAAACCCTCCTTTAATAGTATCGGCAGAAATTGAGATCGAGTTGAGAGCTTTTTGTCGAATTATTCTGAGAGAGGCGTCAAAACACTTGAGCGGAATGAATACTGTGGTGATATGATTCATTGATTGTTCCTTTGGCAGAAGGAGAAGGCATATTGGTGGAAAAATAAATGTCGATGCAAGGAGTTGGCCCCGGAAAAAACAACGGCGCGAACAGCAGCATTTATTCGAGATTAACTGATGAGGTCCCCGATGCGAGCCGGCAATAATCAAGCAAAAGTGATCGAGCTGATAACGAGGAATCCTGCCGGGTACCTGGAAAGGGCTTTGAGGACGCTGAAATTCTATCATTCCAACAAGCTCGTTTCGATCCTCTACAATCTTAAGGGTTATGGGAGCGCAAGAGCGAAGTATTTGCTCGATCAGAGCACAACCGAGGATGTACTCCTCCAGCAGCTGCCTTTTGGGATATTTTTGCAGTCGCTTTCCGACGAAGAGCGCAAAATCTTGAGGTTAACCTTGAGGACGTTCGAAGTCAGGAGCCTTGAGAAGGAAACCGTAGCGGATCTGATTGCCGAAATTGAGCAAAGATTCAAACAGATTAGGAAATAGAGTGCTTCGATCTGTTTTCCGTTTCCAGGTTTCCCATCTCGTTGATTATTCAATAGCGGTAACGGTAGTAGTCATACCTGTATCGTCCGCGATGGTCGTAATCGTAGTAGTAGCGGTCGTCATAGCGGTGATAGTAGCCGCGCCTTTGATAGTCATTTCTGGGATGAACAACACATCCCCACGCACTCAATAGTGTCGCAATGATCAGAATCACGATTGATTTTTTCATACTCATTTTGATCTCCCTATGGAATTTCAAGGTCGTTCAGGCACTACCTTGAATTCATGCAACGTGAACTTTGACTGTTCCTATAGCTAATATAGATCGCTGGCCAGGGCGTGGCAAATATGGCCGGGTTTAGCGTAAACCGAACTTCAGGCATGAGTTTGAAGCATCCCATGTTTAACCAATTTAAATGCTAGCATGGCATGCGCGTCGACTTTAAGCTTAAAGGTCACATCTCGACTGGCAGACGGGCTCGCACCGGGTTCAATCTGATTGCGGTGCGAGAAGCAGCGGCCCGAATGTCTGGTGCGAGACGGGGGAAAAAGAAACTTAAGTGAGATTAAAGGAGAATCGATGCAGGTAGCGAGGGAGAAACAAATCGAGATGCTTCGGTCAATGATCCTCACACGACGGTTCGAGGATTCATTGGTGGAGCTATGCAAAAACGAGGGGAAAATACCCGGGATGATGATCCTTTGCACCGGACAAGAGGCGGTAGGCTCCGGCGTCTGTGCAGCGCTCGGCGCGGAGGACATCATCATCTCAAACCATCGAAGCCATAATCACCTTATCGCCAAAGGAGCAAATCCCAGAGCGGTTATGGCGGAAATTTACGGTAAGAGCACCGGCTGCAATAAAGGGAAGAGCGGAACCCTCCACCTTGCCGTGCCGGAGGTGAACGCACCCTGCACGACAACTGTGGTTGGAGGCGGACTGCCCATAGCCGTTGGGGTAGCATTCTCACAGCAGTATAAAAAGGAACGGAGCGTCACCGTCTGTTTTTTCGGCGACGGGGCAGCCGATGAGGGCTCTTTTCACGAGTCGTTAAATCTGGCGAGCCTCTGGAGGCTCCCGGTTATTTTCATCTGTGAGAACAACCTTTACGCAGGTGCTCAGCGCTATGAGGAGCATACGCGGGTGGAAGACATTGCGGACCGCGCCATAGCATATGCCATGCCGGGAGAAGTTGTGGACGGCAATGATGTGACGGCGGTTTACGCAGCCACCCAGAGAGCGAAAGAACGGGCCCTCACAGGGGATGGTCCGAGTCTGATCGAGTGTAAGACCTATCGATGCCGGGGACATGGGGAGAGCGATCATCAAATATATCAGCCCAAAGATGAGATAGCGGCATGGCAGCAAAAATGTCCTATCCCGAGGTTGAGCGATGAACTGCTGGGCACGGGAGTGCTCACCGCTGAAGAATTGTCGGCCATGGAAGCAGAGCTCGAAGCGGTGGTGCAGGACGCCGTGCGCTTCGCTGAAGAGAGCCCTTATCCCGACCCGAAAGAGGCGCTTGAGGATGTCTTTGTCTAGCGGCTTATCCGAGAATTGTTTTGTCAGTTTGCGCCGAGACACGGATCATGACGAAAAAGAAAGGAAGACGAGATCATGCAGCAGTTAGGAATGGGGCAGGCCGTCAATCAAGCCCTTCGAGAAGAGATGATCAGAGATGAGAGAGTCTTCGTTGCCGGGGAAGGAGTCGGAGTAAGCATCCACGATAATCCGATGCTGCCCACGGCGGGTCTACTCAGGGACTTTGGTGCCGCACGGGTAAAGGATACGCCTGTTTCCGAAGCAGCCATCGCGGGGCTTGCGGTAGGCGCCGCGGTGGCAGGGCTCAGACCGGTGGTGGAGATCATGTTTAACCCCTTTTTTACGCTCGCTTCAGACATGATCGTAAACCATGCGGCCAAGCTGCGCTACCTGTCCGGAGGAAAGTCGACTTTTCCGCTGGTGGTGCGCATCAAGAGCGGAGCTGGATTTGGAGCCGGGTGCCAGCACGCGCACAATTTGGAAGCCTGGGTGGCACATTGCCCGGGGCTGAAGGTCATAATGCCCTCAACTCCGGCCGATGCCAAAGGACTGCTCAAGTCAGCCATTCGAGACGATAATCCGATTATCTTTATAGAGGACATGATGCTCTACTTTGCTCCCGGGCCGGTTCCAGACGGAGAATACCTGACCCCCATCGGGCAGGCGGAGATCAAGCGGCAGGGTAAAGAGGTGACGGTGGTGACCTGGTCCAAAATGCTCGGCGTCGCCCTGAAGGCTGCAGAGCAGCTCGCACCGGAAGGAATCGAGGCAGAGATCGTGGATTTGCGCACTCTGGTGCCGCTCGATAAAGCGACCATACTTTCTTCGGTGCGAAAAACCGGCCGTCTGGTAGTGCTCCATGAGGCAACCCGCACCGGAGGTTTTGCAGGCGAGGTCTGTGCCGTTGTTATGGAAGAGGCCTTCGCAAGTCTAAAGGCCCCATTCAAACGGGTTACGGGCCCGGACATCCCGGTGCCGGCAAGTCCACCGCTTGAGCGTTTCTACATTCCCAACGAGCAGCAATTGATAGCAGCTGTAAAAGAGATTCTTTGAGGGAGGTCCACTGGGATTAATTTTTTGGAATTCAGGCATTGTTTCCTTGCTTTTTTAGAATTTCGACTTATAATAGCGCCATGTTGGAGAAGTTCGATATTTTGAGTTATCCAGGAAATCGGTCTTTCGCTAAGAATAGAACGCTTCCAGATTAGCTTCAAAGTAACGTACTGCAAATCACTAGGAACCAAAGAATTTGGAAAGGATTTAAAAATGGCGGAAGGTCGAGTAAAGTGGTTTAATGACAGCAAGGGCTATGGCTTCATCGAATCTGATGCAGGCAAGGATGTTTTTGTTCATTACAGTTCTATTGAGGGTGGTGGCTTCAAGTCCCTGAGCGAAGGCGAAAGAGTGAGCTTTTCCGAAGAACAAGGCTCCAAGGGTCCTCAAGCAGTCAATGTGAAAAAGATCTAATCCGATTTTTGTAGTCGGGTCAGTCGATAAGCAAAAAAAGCCGGAAAACATTTCCGGCTTTTTTTTGTGCCAAAACCAGGCGGATTGAATTCAGCGTATCCATGTCGAAGCATTGATTCAATCCAGAAGTAGTAAGGGCAGGCTGTCGGCTATCAGGAAACCTTTTTGAGTGGGGACTATATTGCCGTTTTCAATCCTCACTAGGCCTTCCGTTTGAAGTTGTAGAAGAGCAGATCGGCATTGAGGTGAAGCACCAATTGCCTCCACACCGATACCGTCACGGGTACGTAGGCCCAGGAAGAGCGATTCGAGCCTCAATTTCTCGATTGAAAGGTTTTCGCTCCCTGCAACCGGCGATTTGCCCCCTTCAAGTGCCAGACAGTACTGCTCAACCGAGCGGGCATTCCACCAGCGGATGCCGTTCTGAAAAGAGTGAGCTGCCGGGCCAAGGCCCAAATAAGGGGCATGAGACCAATACTTTCGGTTGTGGCGGGACATATGCTCAATTCCTCGGGAAAAGTTCGAAATTTCATAATGGACATATCCCCTCGCTTGCAGGTGCTCGGAGGTGAACATGAAAAAATCACCCTGCTGTGTCTCATTCAACGGCTCCATTAGCCCCTCTCGCTGCAGTCGGCCAAACCGGGTGCTCTGCTCGATGCTCAACTGATAACAGGATAAATGCTCGGGATGAAGATCGTGGGTGCGATCCAGGGTTTTTTGCCAGCTTTCCGTCATCTGTCCCTTGAAGCCGTACATCAGATCCACTGCAACGCTAAAAGAGCCGCAGGCTTTAATCCATTCGAGCACTTGCTGGTTTTGTACGGCAGTGTTTCTCCTGCCGAGAAATTTCAATTCATCGTCGCTGAAGGACTGAACTCCAAGACTGATCCGGTTGATCCCCATAGCTTGAAAGCGGCTGAGCCTCTGTGGCAAAATATCATCCGGATTGGCCTCCATTGTTACTTCCGCACTTGGAGAAAAGGTGAAGCGTCGGCCCAGAGAGTCGATCAGCCAGGCCAACTCTGAGTCGGCGAGCGATGAGGGAGTGCCGCCGCCCAGGTAGAGAGTGTCGAATGCAGCAAATTGTCTGCTGTAAAAATCGGCTTCCCTGTCGAGAGCTTGCAGCCAGCGATTAACGCTCGAGTGCGACGTAACTGAGTAGAAATCGCAATAAGGGCACTTACTTTTGCAGAACGGCACATGCACATAGAGTCCGGCAGATGGGGATTTAGTCATGCTCGGACTTCAACACCGCCACGAAAGCGCTCTGCGGAATCATGACCGATCCCACCATCTTCATTTTCCTTTTGCCTTTCTTCTGTTTTTCAAGCAGCTTACGCTTTCTTGTAATATCTCCGCCGTAGCATTTGGCGGTCACATCTTTTCTGAACGCCGAAATGGTAGAGCGGGAAATGATCTTGCCGCCAATGGCGCCCTGGATGGCGATCTTAAACTGGTGCCGGGGAATCTCGTCTTTCAGCCGGTCACAAACCTGCACGCCCCATTCACGAGCCCGATCCCGATGGACGATGAGAGAGAGGGCGTCGACCTTTTCGCCGTTAACCAGAATATCGAGCTTCGCCAGATCGCTTTCGCGATAGCCGATCAGTTCATAATCAAAAGAGCCGTAGCCCTGGGTGATAGTTTTGAGCTTATCGTAAAAATCGAACACCACTTCAGCCAGGGGCATTTCAAAAATCACTTCGATGCGACCGGCGATGGAGTTTTGAAAGCGTGGATTCACGCCACGCTTGTCCATACAGAGCTTCATTACGGCTCCCATGTAGCGTTCCGGGATGAATATGCTCGCCTTGATGAAAGGTTCTTCAGCTTGCTTGATCTTGAGCGGATCGGGATAGTACTGGGGGTTTTCAACCGTAATGGTTTCCCCGTCGATCAGCGTAAACCGATACTGCACGCTTGGCACCGTCATGATGATCGACTGATCGAACTCGCGCTCCAGCCTCTCTTGCACGATTTCCAGGTGCAGCAGTCCCAGAAATCCGCAGCGGAAGCCCTGCCCAAGAGCAGCAGATGAATCCTTCTGGTAGATCAGAGCCGCATCGTTTAGCTTGTATTTTTCAAGAGCTTCAGTCAGCGACTGGAACTCGTCGGAGGAGATCGGGTAAATGGAAGAAAAGACCATCGGCTTGACTTCCTTAAAGCCCGGAAGGGGGGCCGCAGCCGGACGGTCGTGATTGGTGATGGTGTCACCGATGCGCGTGTCGCTCACCGTTTTTACCCCGGAAACAACATAACCGACCGAGCCCGCTGCCAATTGCGTGGCCGGTTCTCTATTCAATCGAAAAATCCCGACCTCCTCCACACGGTAAGTTGCGCCGTTGGACATAAACCGGATCGTATCTCCCTGGCGCAGAGCCCCTTCAAAGACGCGGCAGCTGATGATGGTGCCGCGGAAGGAATCGTAATGGGCATCGAATATCAGTGCGGAAAGAGGTTCTACATCGCTGCCGCTAGGCGGTGGAATCCGTTCCACAACGGCCTCGAGAACATCGTCAATGCCTATACCCTGCTTGGCGGAACAAAGAATTGCATGTTCCGCATCAAGACCCAGTTCGGTCTCGATTTGCTCCTTTACCCGGTCGACGTCCGCCGCCGGCAGGTCAATCTTGTTGATGACCGGAATAATAACCAGGTCGTGCTCCATGGCCGCGTAAAGATTGGCTAAGGTTTGAGCCTCTACACCTTGGGCGGCATCGACCAACAGCAGCACTCCTTCACAGGAAGCGAGTGCGCGCGACACTTCATAAGAAAAATCGACGTGGCCGGGTGTGTCGATCAAATTCAGCTCATAGGTTTCGCCGTTCCTTGCTCGATAGGGCAGGGTAATGGCATTGCTTTTTAT
>JAVEVM010000062.1:0-9223 GCA_034005055.1 Desulforhabdus sp.
CCCGGACGATTCCGCAAAAACAAGCGGCCGCTGCAGTAGGTCAGGGTGCACTGATGGAGGCATGGGAAGGGGCCTTCTACAAATACGACCTGCATGTGGCACAAATCCTCCTGACGACGGAAGATCTGGCTCATCGCCACCGTTACCTGAATGCTCGAAATACTTTGGAGACCTTGCTGGACTGGGGTATTCTGCCCGTAATCAACGAAAATGACACAGTGGTCATCGAGGAGATCAAGTTCGGAGACAATGACCAGCTTGCAGCTACCATTGCCGGTCTTATCGGAGCGGATCTGGTCATCAATTTGACGGATACCGAAGGGCTGTACGATTGCGATCCACGAGTGGACGCTACGGCTCGCCTGATACCGGTGGTGCACGGCATCGATTCAAAACTCTTGGCATGTGCCGGCTCTGCACCCGGGTCGGTGGGAACCGGCGGAATGGTCACCAAGATAATCGCCGCAAGAAAATGCCTGGCCTCCGGCATACCCATGATCATTGCATCTGGGAGAGAACGTGACGTCATACTACGCCTTTTCCATGGTGAGAACCTCGGTACTCTGTTCCTTCCGCGAAAGCGAATCTATCATGGCAAAAAGCTCTGGCTTGCCAACCTGCCAAAGCCGGCGGGAGACATCGTTCTCGATAAGGGTGCCGTCAAGGCATTGAGAGAACATGGCAAGTCTCTTCTGCCCATCGGCATAGCCAAGGTGCGAGGAAACTTCGGGATTGGTGCCCCGGTGCGCTGCCTGAACGAAACAGAAGAGATCGTGGGGATAGGATTATCCAACTACAGGTCGTCGGAAATCGAACAGATCAAAGGCCACCATAGTGAGGAGATAGAAAGGATAATCGGCTACAAGCATTCCGATGAGGTAATCCATAGAAATAATTTTGTTCTGACCGGCGATGCCGGTGACATGGAATGAGGGATTGGCATGTACGAAGCAATGCAGGAGATAGGCAAGAAGAGTCGTTTGGCTGCACATCAGATGGCCAAAGCCGGCAGTGCGTTGAAAAAGGAAGCCTTGCGGCGAATGGCGGTCGCACTGGAAGAACAGTGGGAAGTTATAAGCGCCGCCAACGAGAAGGACCTGCACGAAGCGGTCAACAAAGGCATGGCCAAGGCGAAAACCGAGAGGCTCAGACTGAGCGATAAAGTTCTCAAAGAGATGATTGACGGCTTGCAGGAAGTTGCCGACTTGCCCGACTCGGTCGGCGAGATTACCCGGATGTGGGTCAGACCGAACGGCTTGCGAGTGGGCAGAATGCGGATTCCCCTGGGAGTGATCGGAATCATTTACGAATCACGGCCGAATGTCACCGTCGATGCAGCGGCACTCTGTATTAAAGCAGGCAACGCAGTGATCCTGCGGGGCGGCTCGGAAGCCTTTCATTCCAACACATGCCTGGCCAACATCCTGCAGAAATCCCTGGCCGAAGTGGGCCTTCCCCAAGCCGCCGTGCAGTTGATCGGAACCACCGAGAGGGAAGCGGTTTTGGAGATGCTCAAGCTGGAAGAGTATATCGATGTCATGATTCCGCGAGGGGGTGAAGAGCTGATCCGATTTGTTGCCGAGCATGCGCGCATGCCCGTCCTGAAGCATTACAAAGGCGTCTGCCACGTCTATGTGGATGCTCAAGCGGATCTGGACATGGCGGAGAGAATTTGCATCAACGCCAAAGTGCAACGACCTGGGGTGTGCAATGCGATGGAGACCCTCCTGGTCCACAGCGATGCGGCACAGGAGTTCCTCCCCCGCATGGCCAGGAGCTTGCAACGGGAAGGCGTGGAGCTGCGCGGCTGCGATCGAACCCGAGCACTGGTACCAGACTGCCGGCCGGCCGCCGAAGACGACTGGTACGCCGAGTACCTTGACTTGATTCTGGCCGTTCGTGTAGTAGACAGCATGGAAGAAGCCATCGAGCACATCACAACTTACGGGTCCGCACATACGGAAGCGATCGTAACGGAGAATTTCGCCAGAGCAAATCGCTTCGTACAGGAAGTTCAATCCTCCCTGGTGCTCGTCAATGCATCGACCCGTTTCAATGACGGCTACCAGCTCGGGCTGGGGGCCGAAATAGGCATATCTACCTCCCGACTGCACGCATTTGGGCCGATGGGGGTGGACGAATTGACCACTACCAAATTCATTGCCTTTGGAAACGGTCAGCTGAGAACGTGATTACAGGGAGAGCTCTGAGAAATGCCTCAACGCCTGGGAATTATGGGAGGAACTTTCGACCCGGTGCACTTCGGTCATCTCAGAGCCGCCGAAGAAGCTTTGGAGGCTTTCGGATTCGATCATTTGATCTTTATGCCTGCCGCAGACCCACCCCACAAGTCCAACCATAGGATCACTCTGTTCAAACATCGATGGGAAATGCTGCAGTCCGCGGCAGAGGACAACCCCCGGTTCAGGCTGTCCGATTTGGAGCAGACGTTGCCCGGCAAATCCTACACGGTAGTTACCCTGAACAAGCTGCTGAAGAGTTTTCCAAAAAAAACCGAGCTTTATTTCCTGGTGGGACTGGACAGCTTTTTGGAGATGCATACCTGGTGGCATTATCGAGAATTGTTTCAGCTGGCCCGGTTTGTAGTTTTGCGGCGGCCGGGTTTTTTGGAAGAAGAGATGCAAGACTTTTTGCGCCAAAGGGTTTCCTCCCGCTACGAATGGGACGAAGAAGCCGCTCTTTACAGACATCCGGATCTTTTTCCCATTCACCTTTTGGCGAATACATACTTCGGCATTGCTTCAACCCAAATCCGACAGCTCTTGAGTCAAGGCAAGTCAATCCGCTATCTAGTCCCTACTCAGGTAATGCGTTATATTGAAGAAAAAAAACTGTATAGTGATCAGTGACATGAGTGTAGATTCAGATTTGGTCCTCGTGGGGTGAAATGCCACATTTGTGCATACGCTAAGAAAAAGAGTGAAAATGACGGAGGAAGTAAGCCAAAAACCGATGAGTGCCCGCCAGAAAGCTATTTTTTGTGCCGACCAGATCCTCGATCGCAAAGCTGAAGATTTGTTGATCCTGGATGTCTCTCGGCTCTCTTCTTTTGCTGACTATTTCGTGATCTGCAGCGGCAAGTCGAGCCGCCATGTTCAAGGAATCGCCGATAATCTTGAGGCGAGCATGCGGCAGCGTGGAATAAAGGCTGCCGGAATCGAAGGCTCCCGTGAAGGACACTGGATCCTGTTAGATTACGGGGATGTGATCGTCCATATCTTTTACGAACCGGTCCGTCTCTTTTATGATCTGGAAAGCCTCTGGTCTGAAGCGAAAAGAATCGAACTGAAGCAAGATAACGGCATTGCTCGATCCACCGCTGAATAAGGAAACTTGATATGACGTCCATGACCTCATTCAGGAAATGGAGCTGCAATGCACCACTGGTGGCATGCTTGATCTGTTGTTTTTTCGGATCTTTTGTATTGCCTCCTTCCATCTGGGCGCTAGACCTCAGTGAAGAAAAAGAGCTCGGCGCCAAGGTACTGGAAAAAGTCAAACATCAAATGCCTCTGATTGAAGAAGGCGAGATTGTCGCTTATGTCCGGTCGCTTGGGAGCAAAATGGTTAAACAAATGGGCACCACGCTCTACGATTACCAGTTTTTTGTAATCGACAAACCTGACGTAAACGCTTTCGCAGTCCCCGGCGGTTATGTTTTCGTATATCGCGGCCTGATAGAGGCTTTGGACTCGGAAGGTGAACTGGCGAGCATTATCGGCCATGAATTGGCCCATGTGCAGGCCAGACACATTCAACGTCGAATGGAACAGGGGAAGGTTCTCAGTATTGCGACCCTGGTCGGCGCGTTAGCCGCTGCTTTTTTGGGTATGTCGGCAGGCGGAGACGCATCGCGAGCTGTGTTGATGGGCTCCATGGCAGGATCTAAAAGTCTGGAGTTGAAGTACAGCAGAGACAACGAGGAGGAAGCCGACCAGCTGGGATTTCGCTATTTGTGCGATGCCGGATACGATCCGATCCATACGATTCATGCGATGCAGGCTTTGGGTCAAAATCGAATAGCCAGCGGCACCAGCAATATTCCTTCTTATTTGTCTACTCACCCCGGTGCCAGCGAGAGAATTCAATATTTGCAGGTTATGGTAGACGATTATCGAAAGAACCACCCGCAATCACAACAGAGATCTCCGGCCAACGATGAAGAATTCAAACTCGTGCGCGCGGCTCTGATCAGTGAATATTCCGATTCCAAGATCGCCATGGCAAGAATGCAAGCAGAATATCGCCAGGGAGGGAAAGCATCTGCGTACGGGCTTGGGCGGCTTTATTTGCGGGAAGGTCATATTGAGGAAGCCATTCCTTATTTGCAGGACGCCGCAAGCCGTCATCCCAGCAGTCCTCTTGTCCTCACCACACTGGGTTCTGCATACTTTCAGCTCGGACGCCTTAACGAGGCGCAAAGAGTTCTCCAATCGGCACTGCTCGTGGACCCCTCATCTACCAGCGCCAGATATCGTCTGGCTTTAGCTCTCAAGGATTTGGGCCAACGGGACGAGGCTTTGCAAAATCTTCTGCAGATCGAGAAATATTCTTCAGGCCTTCCCGACATCGACTATCAATTGGGAGTGCTCTTTGGGCAGATGCAGCAGTTGGGCATGGCCCATTATCACCTTGGGCGCTACTACCTGCACGAGAACGATTCGAAAACTGCCGTGTTCCATTACAAGAAAGCAAAGGAACTGCTCCGCGGCGATCCGAAAAAACTTGCCGAAGTCGAGCGGGAATTAAAAAAATTGGAGAAGAAGAATAAGAAAATAGCCCGCGATATATTTAAGAACTTCTAGCAAAGGCTGCCCGTGAAGTCCCTCTCATTTGCAGTCATAACGGCAACCGGACAGGATGTTTGCAGCCAGGGGTTAGCTCTTGACGGTCCGGGTTATGTGGTGATACAGAAGCCGCTGAATCCATGCACGATGTTGGAGCTAAACTGCCAAATATGACAAATGATATTAATAAATAAAGCATCTGGTCTAGGGAGGGGGCAATGAAGATACTGGTCAGTGATAATTTGGCGGAATCAGGCATAGAGAGGCTAAAAGCCATATCCGAATTCGATGTGGAGGTCAACACGAGCCTCACACACGATGAGCTTTGCCAGATCATAAAAGAATATGACGCCTTGGTCATTCGAAGTGGAACCAAGGTGTCTGCTGATATTATCGATGCGGCTGTCAATTTAAAAGTCGTCGCCCGCGCCGGTATCGGCCTGGATAATGTTGATATCGCGGCTGCCAGCAAACATGGGGTAGTCGTGATGAACACGCCGGAAGGAAATGTGATCACCACTGCCGAGCATACCATTGCAATGATGCTTTCTGCCAGTCGTAATATCCCCCAGGCGAACGCATCATTGCGGTCAGGCAAATGGGAGAAGAAGCGTTTCAGAGGCAAGGAGGTTTTCAACAAGGTTTTGGGGATCATCGGTGTCGGACGTATTGGCAGAGTGGTTGCCGACCGGGCCAAAGCGCTGCGGATGAACGTGATCGGCTACGATCCCTACATCAGCTCGGAAGTGATCGATAAGCTCGGAATAGAAGGAGTGACCCTCGACGAAATTTATGCAAGATCCGATTACATCACGGTCCATACTCCGATTACTCAGGAAACCCGCAACATTATCAATGCACAAGCCTTTGCCAAGATGAAAAAAGGCGTCTTCATTCTCAATTGTGCCCGCGGTGGAATCGTCAATGAAAAGGATCTGTATGACGCCATTCAGTCGGGGACCGTGGCAGGCGCAGCTCTGGACGTTTTTATACAGGAACCGCCGGTTGACAACCCTCTGTTGAGTCTGGACCAGGTGGTCGTAACTCCCCATCTTGGTGCATCTACGGATGAAGCTCAAGAAAATGTAGCCATTGCCGTCGCAGACCAAGTCATTGACTATCTGTTGCGGGGCACCATCCGCAATGCGGTCAATGCGCCCAATATAGATGGTGCGGTTTTGGCGCGCTTAAGACCCTACTTGTCGCTTTCGGAGAAGCTGGGCAGCCTGATCATGCAAATCACCAGCGGGGCGATCGAAGAGGTTTCCATCGAATACATCGGTGAAGTCACATCGGTGGAAACCCACCCGCTGACTATTTCAATTCTCAAAGGCATGCTCTCTCCTATTCTTGGCGATATGGTCAATTTTGTAAATGTTCCCATCCACGTTAAAGAAAGAAATATCAGGGTAAAGGAATCAACCAAAAATGAGGCGGAGGATTTTACCAACCTGATCAGTGTCTTTGTGAGAACCTCAGATGATCAAAACCTGGTGGCAGGCACTATCTTTGGCAAAAAGGATCCGCGACTGGTCCGAATCAATGACTTTCGCTTAGAGGCAACCATGGAAGGTCATCTGGTTCTTATCTACAACATTGATACACCGGGTACCATTGGTGCTATAGGAACCTGCCTGGGACGCCACAATATAAACATTTCCATGATGGATGTGGGGCAGGTATTGGAACGGGGACAAAACATCATTTTCCTTCGCACCGACACTCCCGTTCCTCAGCACGTGGTTGACGAACTGCTCGCAATGGAAAATGTAAACGTGGTTCAAGTTTTGGAACTCTGATCACAAGGAGATTAAGGGGATGGAAGAAAAGGATCCGAAAGGGTTTACGGTAAAAGATCGCCGAAAGGTCTCCCTGGATGATATGGATCGGGAACAGACCGCAAAAGAGAGTGAGCCGCGACAGCAAGAAACGCCGCGACAGCAGGCAGAGGATGCTGGCGCAAAATTCGCCGAGACTTCCCAAGAATGCGGCCGGACAAGCAGCATCCCTTTGCCCGAAGTGGTCTTCTCTACTTTCATCCTCTCGTTGAGCTCCTCGGCTCTGCTCCATTTGGGAGAAATTCCCGATCCCTCGTCGCAAGCAACCGAGATTGACTTGCCCATGGCAAAGCACATCATCGACACTATCGGCATGTTGCAGGAAAAGACCAAGGGTAATCTCGATCCCGAGGAAGAAAGACTGGTGAATACTTTGCTTTACGACTTACGTCTGCGCTATGTGCAGAAGTGCAATAAGTAGGCATGCTTAATTGTCAATTCGAATAAGCACCCCGGCTAAGATTAATCTGTGGCTGGAGATCATCGGCAAGCGCAAGGACGGTTATCATGAGGTTTCCAGCCTTATGCTGCCGATTGCCGTTTACGACCACTTGCAGGTAGAGCGGATGCCGGAACGGCTCAGCTTGAGCTGTGGGCATCCGCAGGTTCCAACTGACGGGAGCAATTTGGCCTGCCGTGCGGCGCAAATTTTCCTGAAAACAGCAGAAATTACATCCGGCATACACATTCAGTTGGAAAAGAACATACCGGTAGGAGCCGGTCTGGGAGGAGGCAGCGCGGATGCGGCTGCCGTGCTGCTGGCGATGAATCAGGTCTTTGAGGAGCGATTCAGTATGCTGCAGCTCTCACATATGGCACAAAAGCTGGGTGCGGACGTGCCGTTTTTCCTCTTCAAGCGGCCTGCTTTGGCGACCGGAATCGGTGAGAAAATCCACCCCGTGGAAGCTGTCCCGCAGTATCCATTGGTCCTTGTTAAGCCTCCTCTGGCAGTCTCCACTGGCTGGGTTTACCAAAGTTTGAAGTTGACAAGAGGGGTCAGCCGAATTAAAATCGCGACGTTTTTAGCTCACCCTTGGCAGCTCCATGATTTCATGGAAAATGATCTGGAATCCGTCACGCTCAGTGAATATCCTTTGTTGATTAAAATCAAGCAATGGATGATGGCTCAAGGGGCTGTGGGCGCCCTGATGAGTGGGAGTGGGCCGACAATTTTCGGGGTATTTGCCGAGATGGGTCAAGCAGAAAGGGTTGGGCAACTGGCAAAACAAGTCTGGGATGGGTGTTGGGTAGCAGCGACGAAAGCTCAAACCGATCCAATTGCCATATTCGGATAATCGGACGTTTGGGGTGTCGCCAAGCGGTAAGGCACGGGTCTTTGGAACCCGCATTCGGAGGTTCGAATCCTCCCACCCCAGCCATTTTTATTTGCAGCAGCCGATCGGAGTTACCGTTGCCGATAGAGCATAGTGCGCAGGTTTCGAGATCTGGCAGTGCGTAATAAAGCGCTCATAATAATTGCCGGCAATTCCAACCCCATGCTCTCTCAAGGTGTGTGCTCCTATCTTGGATTGCCCCTTGGACAGGCGTTGGTAGGCAGGTTCAGTGATGGCGAAGTGAGGGTGGAGGTCAACCAAAACGTTAGAGGCTTGGATGTCTATGTCATCCAATCGCTGTGCCCGCCGGTCAATGAAAATCTTATTGAACTGCTGGTCATAATCGATGCCTTGAAAAGAGCATCGGCCCGTCGGATTAATGCCGTAATTCCCTATTACGGTTACGGGCGGCAGGATCAAAAGGACAAGCCGCGGGTGTCGATCGCGGCCAAAGTCGTTGCCGATCTTCTGACAGTTTCAGGCCTGGATCGGTTGATCACGATTGATTTTCATGCCAGCCAGACCCAAGGTTTTTTTAATGTGCCCGTGGACCACTTGTACGGCACAGAGGTTTTGCTGGAAGATGCCAGAAAGAATTTGCGCGGGCAAGATACCGTTGTGGCTCCCGATGCAGGTGGCGTTGAGAGAGCAAGGTCATTCGCCAAACGGCTAAATGTGAATTTGGCAATTATGGATCATCGAGGCACGGAATGCTCGCCTTCTTCCTGCATCGTCGGAGATGTGGCCGGCAGACCTGTTATGATTGTCGATGATATGGTTGACACCGGGCAAACGCTTATTCGAGCCGCTGAAGCCGCTCAGGCTGCAGGGGCTTCTTCTATTGACGGGTACTGTGTGCATGCAGTTTTGTCAGGGAGCGCACTGGACAAAATAGAACGCTCGCCATTGAAAACATTGACCGTTACGGATACCATTCCACGCCCAGAACAGGCCGGGCCAACGACCAAACTTCGAACGGTGAGCATAGCACCCCTTTTGGCAGAGGTTATAAAACGGGTGCATAATGAAGATTCAGTGAGCTCTCTGTTTAAATAGAGCACACTCGTTAGAATGTGCTTTTAACTACTTAGGAGGCGATTGGAAAAATGGATATCGAACTGGCAGCTCAAATGAGGAGCACCAAAGGCAAGGGAGCGGCGCGCAGCTTGCGCCGACAAGATAAAATTCCGGCCGTTGTCTACGGCCCCAAGGCAGAACCTCTTCGGATTTCGGTGGCAGCCAA
>JAVEVM010000063.1:0-9166 GCA_034005055.1 Desulforhabdus sp.
TTATCGGGTCAAAGCAGACAGTAGCTGCGGGAGCAGCAACTGGCGCACCGGTGGCCTTGTCACCGTTGGTGACGGGGCTTTCTACCTGATACCTAACCGCCAAGGCGGTCTATCAGTCATTTTTCTTGAATAGGTTCTTCTACTTGTCTTTTGCTTGGTGCCATAAACAGAACACTGAGCCTGCTGAGTCCTGTAAACGGCAGCAAGCACCAGCGATATGCCCTCAAACCAGGAGCTTGTCCAAAGAAAAATGAGGCGCAGCGCGTTAGCATGCAAGCTTCGGCAACCCAATAAGCTGCGCTGCAAACGTACTCAATTCTTGGACAGGATCTCGGGTCTCGAGCGCCATTCTTTTCTTTAGGTCACTCCGCTACCGGCTTTGATCTAGAATAAATGATAGCAGCTGGATTACATTTAAGTTGCGTCAGTAACGGCAAAGAAATATTTTCTTTGCAGCCTAATCCGAGAGAGGAAGGCGTGAATTGATGAGACATTCGCATGCCATGAGTAGGCTATGACAAGCTTTAAGCAAGCGGTTCGCTTTAACTCGGTTTCTTAAGGATAAGAGCTTAGGCGATGAAAAGAATCCTCTGTTTCTTTAACTCGATTATTGACGAATACGGGGTCAAGGCGTTCAGTGCTGTTCTGTTCTTTGCCGTTACGGTCTTATTGATTCTGTTCGCGGTCTTATCCGCATACACATTCAAGGACGGGTGGTTTTTCTTGTCGGCTCGTTCCATTCAAAACCTTATCGGTTACATTTCCGCCTTTCTCCAGCTTACCTTTTACTTGATGCTCTGGATCGTACCGGTGATTTTTCTGCTCACTGCCGGTTACTTCACTGCGAGAAAGATCCTGCTGGCTGACGACGATCCTCTTTTCGCGCCGAAAGCCACTCTACTGCTGCTGCCGGTTTTGCTTCGCGTTTTCTGGGAGATCCCTGTGACGCATGCCATTCTGCAAGAAATACTTCACGACACATCAGGAATTTCTCAACTGATAGCTGGGATTATGATCGTCGGACTGGCGGCAAATCTCATCCAGTACATAAGTCTTGAAAGGGAGCACAAAACGTTTTTGGAAGCAGAGAGCCAATCTATTGCAGTCCATCCAGAATTGGGGGAGTGGCTGACGCGAATTGACAAGGTTATGGTCAGTAGGTCAAGCATACTGGCTCGCAAATGGAGAAACTTGAGAGACGTTGTCGACTATTCTCAGTACGCCGATTATGAAACCCTTATGAGCTTTCCCAATCAACACGAGCTCCTGAAAGAATCGAAAGTATCCTTTATCATTAAAATCCTTCCACTGCTTGGAATGATCGGTACGGTTCTGGGATTCACCCTGGCGGTTACGGGGATGCGCGATGCCGCATCGGGCATGCAGGATTTCAGCTCCTTCAAGGGAAACATGCTGGAGGCTCTCGGCGGGATGAAGAACGCTTTTCTGACTACATTGAGCGGTATGCTGGGAATGGTCATTGTCATGTGGATGAACTCTCTTCTTGAGGAAAGCCGAAGACGTATTCTTCTCATGGAGGACGAATTTCTGTACATCAACTTTTTCCTCCCCTGGCAGAAATATCGAAGGGAAAAGGACAAGTCCTCCTCCTAACTCCTTTAACTTCGCATCAAGGATGCCGTCATGCGAGGCTACTTTAAAGAGGATCAGAGTCGCGGAGACTTTTCAACCTCTTTCGGTGACATGGTCTTCGGGCTGTTGTTCTTTTTTTTCGTTCTCACTCTCGCTATGGTCTTCAACCGCTCGGATGTGGGCTCATTTCACAAGGAGATCGATCAGCTCAACGCGAAATTGCAGCAAGGGGACCGACAGATTCAGGTCTGGCAAAAGCGCTCCGAGGAAATGAGTCGTGCCTTGGAAACCATTAAGCGCGAGACGGATAGTCTCAAAAAGGAGCAACAGGCAGATAAAAAAAAGCTGCATGAATCCCGGGAAGCCTACAAGCTACTGCAGAAACAGCACCAGTCCATCCTTGCCTCGCTTGACACCACAACCGATCAGTACAGCAAGCTGCTTACCAGGTACGATCGACTTCTGGCTGACTACAAGAGGCTGTCGAAGGGCCAGGTGGAAAGCTTGAGGAAGGGTCTGGCGAAGGCGCAGAAAGAACAAGCTGATATCAGAATCAAACTGACCGCGTATCAAAATATCTTAAAAAAGATGAAACTGGTGCTCAAAAGTAAAGGATTAACTACGATCCTGGCCGAAGTCGAAAAGATGGAAAAAGGAACCCGGCAGGCTTCGCAGGGGGAAGAGACTCCGTCCAACGTTTACAAGGTTTTTGCCAAACTCTATCCCGACGGTTACCTGGACGTGAGGCTCTTGAAAGGAGAGTCCGAAATGTCCGCCTACTTCGCTGTCCCCGATACGGAGGCCCTCGAGATCGCCAAACGGGTTAATCAGTCTTTCAGCTCGGAGTCCGAAACTTATTCGGAGGAAGAGCGATTGAAGACGCAGCCTAAAATCTTTCTCATGGCCCATCCCGAAATCCAGTACGGCGAACTGCAGAAATTCTTAGCCAAGGCACGCAAGTTGATTCCGGTGAGCATCGTTCCGTGGAAGAATGAATGAGTCATAAAACGAGCTTGACATATAGGGTTGAAGCAAATAGTATCATTGAATCGACTTGATCAAAAACCTGTGAGGTTGAAGAAGCTATGAAGCGCGATACGGCTATTTCCCATGCCATAACGGCCATTGATGTTCTGGTAGGTGTAGTCGTAGTCGTATGCGTCGTTGACGCCGTCGCGCCATAGCGGGATCGACCAGGTAATCGCATCAATTAACCCTCCGCCGGCGCGAGCCGGCAGGGGGTTCTTTTCTTTGGAACTCTCGACCTCACGCCGGACTCGACACCGCAAGGGAAAAACTTAGCGCAGGGCTTAAGCCCTGCCGGCTGAAGAAGGAGACGAGTCCGATGATCAAAAGAAGCGGTGCGCAAATCATCATCCAACTGCTGGAACGGCAGGGAATTCGAACCATCGCCGGGATTCCTGGCGGAGCCAACCTTCCGATCTATGACGCTTTAGCGCAAAGCAACAAAATCCGCCACGTCTTGACACGCCATGAACAGGGTGCCGGTTTTATCGCCCAGGGCATGGCTCGGGCAACGGGCAATGCTGCGGTCTGCTTTGCCACTTCCGGTCCCGGTGCCACCAACGTTCTCACGGCCATAGCCGATGCCAAACTGGACTCCGTACCGGTTATCTGTATCACAGGCCAGGTGCCGTATGCCATGATCGGCACCGATGCCTTCCAGGAAGTCGATACCTATGGGATGAGCATTCCCATTACCAAGCACAACTTTCTGGTTCGCTCTGCAGAGGAGCTGCTGTGGGTGATTCCCGAGGCTTTTCGCATTGCGCTTTCGGGAAGACCGGGGCCGGTTCTGATCGATGTTCCAAAAGATGGGCAGACGGGCCTGGTCGAATTTGAAGATTGGCCGGAGCCGGGCCGACAAGATCCTTTTCCCCGCTTCGATTTGGCAGATTTGAAGAGTGCAGCAGAGCTCATCAACCGCTCACGCCGCCCGATTCTATACATCGGTGGAGGAGTCATTCAGGCGGCAGCCGGTTCGCTGGCTGTCGGCCTCGCTGAAAAAGCCTCCATTCCAACCGTAGTGACCCTGATGGGGCTGGGAGCCATGCCGACCGATCACCCGTTTTCGCTCGGCATGCTGGGGATGCACGCCGCCAGGTATGCCAATCTGGCCCTTGAAGAGTGTGATCTACTGATCGCAGCCGGGGTTCGTTTTGACGATCGGGCCACGGGAAAAGTGGCGGAGTTTTGTCCCAACGCACAAATCATCCATATTGATATCGATCCGAGCGAGCTCGACAAAATCAAAACGGCTCATGTGGGGATTGTAGGCGATCTCCGCGAAGTGTTAGAGGCTCTGCTGCCGATGCTCAAGAGAGATACTCGGCAGGAATGGCTGCAACTGGTTTGCCGGCTTAAGCTCATGTATCCACAGCGGTTCAACGGTGATGACAATCCGCTTAATCCCTATGCTCTTACCAAATCGGTGGCATGCTTACTGAACGATCAGGCGATTGTCGTGACGGACGTCGGTCAGCATCAGATGCGCACAGCTCAAGCCTATCCATTCCGTCGGCCCCGTCACTGGCTTACTTCGGGGGGACTCGGCACGATGGGCTTTGGGTTGCCTGCTGCCATCGGCGCGGCCCTGGCGCGACCGGAGTGCCCCGTCGTTTGTTTCAGTGGAGACGGCAGCTTGCTGATGAACATTCAGGAACTGGCGACCGCTGTGGAACAAAACGTCAACATCAAAATCATATTGATGAACAACAATTCCTTGGGTCTGGTCCATCAACAGCAGGAGCTCTTTTTCGGGAAGCGGATTTTCGCTTCCGACTACCAGGCGCGCGTCGATTTCATAAAAATCGCCGAAGGATTCGGTATGAAAGCGTTGGATTTGAACGTCAGCGAAGATCCATTGGAAACTCTGGCCGCGGGCCTAAGCGAGCCAGGCCCGTGTCTCATCCACGCTTCTATTGATGTGAATGAAATGGTTTATCCGATGGTGCCTCCTGGCGCCGCAAATAAGATTATGATAGGAGGAGAGGCTCATGTCTGATTATGCGTTTGGAATATCTCAAAGACCTTGCGAAAGCAACGGGCAGATCACCTTGGATCTGACGGTTAAGAACCATCCAGGTGTCATGTCCCACATCTGTGGTCTGTTTTCAAGAAGGGCTTACAACGTTGAAGGAATCCTCTGCATGCCCATCGGCCAAGGGGAGCACAGCAGAATCTGGCTGCTGGTCGATAAAGATCAACGGCTCGATCAGATGGTCAAACAGGTGCGGAAACTGCCGGACGTGCTGGATGTGGAATGCCGAATGATAGAGCCGGAACTGCTCGCGCAATTACAGCACCTGCTTGACAGCTGATTCGGAAATTGACCCAGCAGCAGTTGGCTGTACCAAGGCTCGGAACCGAGGGAAGTGATTTAGCAAACCCAGATTTAGCAAACCCTTAGTATTTGACCTGAGCACCGCCTGCACTTATAGTGCAAAGACTCGACTGCACAGGAATTTGGACCGATTTGGCAGAGCTGGCGAGGGAGTTTATGGTGAAGTGCATCCGTGCGATCAGGCGGGGATAAATGTCAGAGGGGACGACAAGAAGTAGTTTTTTTAATCTATATCGGCATAATTTCATTCGTGCTGCTGTGGCGATTCCCGAGGTGCAGGTTGCCGACCCTGCAAGCAATTGCGCCCGGACCATTGCTCTCATGGAACAGGCCGCCAAGTGCAAAGCCTTGCTGGCTCTGTTTCCGGAGCTGGGTCTTTCAGCTTATTCGTGCGAGGATCTCTTTCAGCAGCAGGCTTTATTGGATGGGTGTCTGGAAGCTCTTTCGGACCTGGTCGAAGCCTCGAAGCGAATTCCTCTTATCACGGTGGTCGGGGTGCCGCTGCAGATAAACAATCTGCTTTTTAACTGCGCGGTCGTGCTCTACGGGGGGCGGATACTCGGAGCGGTGCCGAAGACCTATCTACCGAACTACCGGGAATTTTATGAGCTTCGGCAGTTCACGCCGGGGAACTTCATCGTTCAGGACTCCATTGATTTGTGCGGACAAGAAGAGATCCCGTTCGGCGTACGCCTTCTGTTTCAGGTGAAAGAACAGCCTCTGCTGACTTTCTTTGCTGAAATTTGCGAAGACCTATGGGCTCCCGTCCCTCCTTCATCATATGCTGCGATGGCAGGTGCTACGGTTCTCCTCAATCTGTCCGCTTCTCCTGCCACCATCGGCAAATTCAGCTATCGGCGCGAACTTGTCGGCGGTCAATCGAGCAGATGCCTGGCGGCCTATGTATACAGCGAGGCGGGTTTTGGAGAATCCACCACAGACTTGGCCTGGGACGGGCAGGGGATGATTTATGAAAACGGAACTTTGTTGCGGGAGACCACTCGATATCACTACGGATCGCAGATCATTACTGCCGACGTCGATCTTGACCGTTTACTGCAGGACCGGATGCGCCAGAACAGCTTCGGCCAGTCGGTGACACGCCATCGGGAGGTGTTAGCTAAATTTCGTACCATCCCGTTTTCAGTCGACTTTCCTGTTGGCGACGACAATCAGCGTCTTTTACTCGACCGCATCTACGAGCGGTTTCCTTATGTGCCGAGCGATCCGGCAACTCGTGACGACCGTTGCCATGAAGTCTATGAGATCCAGGTGCAGGGACTGTTGAAGAGGCTAAGAGCCATTGGCTCGAGCAAAGTCGTAATCGGTGTTTCCGGGGGATTGGATTCGACGCAGGCATTGATTGTCTGTGCCCGGACCATGGACATAATGGGGCTGCCCCGAAAAAACATCATCGCCTGCACGATGCCCGGCTTCGCCACTTGCGACCGAACGCTCAATCAGGCACGCCGCCTGATGGAGGTCCTGGGCTGCACGGCTCTTGAAATTGATATTCGCCCCAGCTGCCTGCAGATGATGAAGGACATCGGCCATCCGTACGCCGAAGGGAAGCCCGTGTTTGACGTAACCTTCGAAAATGTGCAGGCCGGAGAGCGGACCAGCCACTTATTCCGCTTGGCTAACCTGCATGCCTGCCCGGTGGTCGGGACCAGCGATTTGAGCGAGCTGGCTCTGGGCTGGAGCACTTACGGCGTGGGCGACCACATGGCCCATTACCATGTGAACGCCAGCGTTCCCAAGACTCTGATCCAGTACCTTATCGGCTGGGTGGCCGACACCGAACAGCTCGGAGCGAAAGCGAGCCAGGTGCTCGAGGAAGTGCTGGAAACCGAAATCAGTCCGGAGCTGGTGCCGGGTGAAGACGCCTGCGGCCAACCGTCACAGCTCACACAAGAGGTCGTAGGTCCCTACGAGCTGCAGGACTTTCATCTTTATTTCACACTGCGCTTCGGCTATCTGCCGACCAAGATCGCTTTTCTTTGCTGGAGCGCCTGGCACGACAAGGAGGTGGGAAGCTGGCCGGATATTCCCGAGGACAAACGCAATCAATACAACATCGGTCAAATCAAAAGCTGGCTGAGGGTATTCCTGTTGCGGTTCTTCAAACAGAGCCAGTATAAGCGCAGCTGTGTGCCAAACGCTCCGAAGGTCGGCTCGGGCGGCTCACTTTCGCCCCGTGGAGATTATCGCGCCCCGAGTGACAGCGAAGCCGCCGTCTGGCTTGCCGAGCTCGAAAATGTGCCGAATAGTGAAGGAGCATAACTTCATACTATCCGAATAAACAATCAGAAAGCTTCTTATTGACGTGGAAGCTCAGGTCCATCATCGCCTCTTTGCGGAATCGATAACTGGATAGACCTCTTGCGAAAAACGGGAGCTGATGAAATGGCGGAAATTCAATTTGAAAATTGGAAGCAGATGGCTCGCCTTCACAACCCTTTGAAGAGCGGCCAACTTGACGAGCAGGAGATCGAAGTTCGTTTGGACCCGCTGCTGGGTCATCAGAGCATTCTCAATCCGGGTCTGGCAGCGAAGACCGCGATCCTGTTTCCCCCGACCGATAAGGATTATCTGCAAGAACGGGCGGCAGAAACACGAGCGCAGTGCTTTCTTTGCGACGGCAAATGGCGGCAGACGACGCCGCGCTATGCCGAAAAGATTGTTCCGGAAGGGCGACTGGTTCAAGGCGAAGCGGTTTTGTTCCCCAATTTGTTTCCGTTGGCGGCCTATCACGCCGTGATCATGCTTGGAAGCCGGCACTATCGGGAGCTGGATGATTTTCCCGCGAGCCTGTTGAAGGACTCGCTTGCGGTATCGCTGGAATTCATCCGTAAATGTCGAGCAGTCGATCCAAGTGCCCTTTATTTCACCATAAATGCCAATTATCTCTTTCCTGCCGGCTCGAGCGTTTTGCATCCGCATCTGCAACTGATCGGCTCACCCTTTCCAGGAACCGCGGAACGGGTATTGCTCGAAAAGAGCCTGGCCTATATGGAGCGGACTGGCTCCTGCTACTGGCTGGATCTGGCTGCAACCGAACAGCGGCTGCAATCCCGCTGGTTGGGCGAAATAGAGGGGAGTCAGTGGTTCAGCGCCTATTCCCCCACCGGTGTAAACGAAATCAATGCCGTAACGCTGCGGAAGAGCAATTTTCTGGAGTGGGGGGAATCGGAATTGAGCGGCATGGCGGAAGGCATATCCAGAGCACTTCGAGGTTACCATGAGCTGGGCTTTTCGACTTTCAACTTTTCCTGCTTCAGCGCTCCTTTGGAGAGCGAAGCTTCTCACTTTCGCTGCTTTTTGAGGTTGATCAACCGGCAAAATGCAGCTCCCCACTACCGCACAGACGATTACTATTTTCAGAAACTGCTTGGCAACGAGATCATCATCTACTCTCCCGAGAACCTTGCTGCAAGGATTAAATGGTGCTTCCAGGAGACCGTTCGATAATATTAAGAAACAAATTGATCCGAGCATGGGCTCTATGATAAATATTTGCTGTCACTAGGGGTGGTTTAGCTGAGAGTCGAAGTGATTTTTCGACAACCCTTATCACCTGATCTGGGTAATGCCAGCGGAGGGAAGTGGCGCCAACAGGCTCATGGTTTGTGGAACAACTCCTTTCAGCTATATTTCATGAATCCGTGAAGGTTGGGCCGTTTCCTCCAGGGGAAGCGGCTTTTTTCTTGCCGTTGTCAGAGCAATGATTATCGGCTGACGGAAGGAGTTGATCATGAAGGCTAGAGAGGTTGCACGCGCGGTAATACTGGTAGCGATTGCGGTGGCGCTTTCGCCTTTTTTCATACCGGTAGGCATTTCCAAATGTTTTCCGGCCCAGCACATGGTGAACGTCTTGAGCGCCGTTATGCTTGGTCCTCTATATGCCGTTGCCGTTGCAGCTATTGCGGCGATTCTTCGCAACATTCTTGGCCTTGGAACCCTGCTGGCTTTCCCTGGAGGCATATTTGGCGCATTGTTGGCGGCTCTGGCCTATCGCCTCACGAAAAACATCTATCTGGCGGGATTGGGTGAGGTTGCTGGTACCGGCCTCATTGGGTCGTTGGCCAGTGTCTGGCTGGTTGCTCCCATGCTGATGGGCAAAACAATGGCCTTGTCGACTCTCATGGTTGCCTTTAGCATAAGCTCCATAGGGGGAGCGGTGCTGGGCCTGGTTGTGTTGCAGTTGCT